>JAEWWY010000389.1 GCA_023458835.1 Bacillota bacterium | reverse complement strand
GCAGGGAATACTTGCGGCCCGGGCAGCGGGTGCTGATCATCGACGATTTTCTGGCCAACGGCGAGGCGGTCGATGGGCTGCGGGATATTTTGCAGCAGGCGGGATGCGCTTTGACAGGCGTTGGGATCTGCATTGAAAAGGGATTCCAGCCCGGGGGAAGGCGCCTTCGTGAATTGGGGATCAAGGTGACGTCTTTGGCAATCGTCGATACGATACAGGATGGCAAGATTCTTGTGCGCGGCGGCGGTTGATAAAGAAATAAACAAGCGCAACTATAGAAAACGGAGGAGAAACTATGTTGAAGAAGGTTTTGGCGGCCGCCCTGTCCCTGTTGCTCGTGTTGGCAGTGGCCCTGCCCGGCGTTGCGGAACTTAAGCCCGTGGCCAAGGAAGACCTGAAGGTTGGCTTCATCTATATTGGCGACGTGGTGGATAAGGGCTACACCTATGCCCATCACCAAGGCACCCTGGCCATGAAGGAAGAACTGGGCCTTACCGATGAGCAGGTGATCATCAAGACCAACGTGGGCGAAGACAGCGCCTGCGAAACCGCTGTCCGGGAATTGGTGGATGCCGGCTGCCAGATCATCTTCGGCAATAGCTGGGGCTATATGGATTTCTTTGAGGAATTGGCCCTGGAATATCCCAATGTCATCTTCTCCCATTGCTCCGGCTTCAAATCCAATGATACCAACTTCAACAACTATTTCGGCGCCATCTATCAGGCCCGTTATCTCACCGGCATCGCCGCCGGCCTGAAGACCAAGAGCAACAAGATCGGCTACGTGGCGGCTTATCAGACGCCCGAAGTGACCGGCGGCTGCGACGCTTTCGCCCTGGGCGTGCAGAGCGTGAACCCCGACGCCGTGGTGTATATCAAGTACATGAATACCTGGTATGATCCCACCCTGGAGAGGCAGACGGCGGAAGCGATGCTGGACCTGGGATGCGACGTGATCGCCCAGCACTGTGATACCGCCATGCCGCAGATCGCCGCCCAGGAACGCGGCGTGTGGGGCGTGGGTTACAACTCCGATATGAGCGTGGACGCTCCCGAAGCCGTTTTGACCGCTCCCGTCTGGAACTGGGGCGCTGTGGTGACCTTTGAGGTGCAAAACGTGATCGACGGCACCTGGAAGCCTGAGAACCTCTTCCTGGATATGGCCGACGGCATGGTGGACATCGCGCCCCTTACCAAGAACGTTGCCGAAGGCACCGCCGAAGCGATCGAAGCGGCCCGCGCCAAGATCATGACCCGTGAGTTCGACGTGTTCCATGGCCCCATCTATGACAACCAGGGCGAGCTTCGCGTCAAGGAAGGCGAAAAGCTGGACCGTGCTTACATCGCCGGCGCCATCGATTGGCTTGTCAAAGGCGTGGAAATGAAATAATCATGCAAAAAAAGCCGGTCAGGCGAAAATGCCTGGCCGGCTTTTTTTGCGTTGCGTGCTTTTGCTTGCGGTATTGGGACTGCCGCGCTAAGCGCAGACAATATGCACAGCCACAGGAACATTGCCGCGGCGCTGGTTAAGAGGCACCGCCTCAGCAAGGCGCACAGGGCGGTTTGCGCATCATCCCGCATGCCCGCCTTGCATTCCGGGTGGTGATGTTATATCCACGCAGTCCACGGGAAGCCCAAGCGCATGGGAAACAAACTCCATGGAATTATCCTTCGTTCCGTCACACCCGGAATGGGCGGTCAATAAAGGAATTGGCATACAATACCTCATCAGCCTGCTTATTTCATGAAACAGTATAACAGATTCCCGGCTTAGGGGTACAAGAATATTGCGAAGCCGCCAGGATTGCCCGGAAGCTGCAAATGGCGGCCCAATGTTCGCTATTTTGCCGCAAGATCCGGCAAGAGGAGGGCGGAATGTTCGGCTTTCTCTTGAAAAGGATCGAATATTCAGGTATACTAGTGATTAGTTTTTCCATGATTTAAGGAAGGTGCTTGCGTGCAAAAGGAACAACCCGCGGTGCCCTACGCCATTGAGCTGCGCGGCGTATCGAAGCGTTTTGGGCAGGTGCAGGCCAACCGGAATATCTGCCTGACGGTAAAGCGCGGGGAGATCCTGGCGCTGCTGGGGGAGAACGGCTCCGGCAAGACGACGCTGATGAACATGCTCTCAGGCATCTACAAGCCCGACAGCGGCCAAATATTCCTTCACGGGCGGGAGGTGAGCATCCGCTCGCCCAGGGAGGCCATCCAGCTTGGGGTGGGCATGATCCATCAGCATTTCAAGCTGGTGGATGTGCTGACGGCCAGGGAGAATATCCTGCTTGGCGAAGGCGGCCGCAAGCGCCGGGATCTGAATGACCTGTGCGCCCGCTTCGGCCTGAACGTATCCCTGGACAAAAAAATATACGACATGTCCGTAGGCGAAAAGCAGACGGTGGAAATATTGAAGGTGCTGGCCCGGGGAGCGGACATCCTGATCCTGGACGAGCCTACCGCGGTTCTGACGCCCCAGGAGACGGAAAGGCTCTTTGATATCCTGCGCAAGATGCGGGAAGACAACCGGGCCATCGTCATCATCACCCACAAATTGAATGAGGTCATGGCCATCTCCGACCGGGTAACCATCCTGCGCCGTGGGGAAAGCATCGATACCGTGGAAACGGCCCGTACCCATGTGCAGCATCTGACTGAGCTGATGGTGGGACGCCCCGTGGATTTGCAGATTCACCGGGCGGAGGCGGAGCCGGGCGAAACGCTGCTGGACGTGCGGGAAGTGACCGTGAGGAGCGCTGAGGGCGGGGAGCGGCTGAAGAACGTCAGCTTTACCCTGCAGGCGGGGGAAATCCTGGGCGTGGCCGGGGTAGCGGGCAGCGGGCAGAAGGAAATGTGCGAGGCCATTGCCGGGCTGCAGGCCATCCACGGGGGTCAGATCATGCTCACGGGCCAGCGGATCGACGGCCTGACGCCAAGGGAGATCATTCAAAAGGGCATTTCCATGTCCTTCATCCCGGAAGACCGGCTGGGCATGGGGCTGGTTGGCGGCATGAATTTGACAGACAACATGCTGCTGAAAACCTACCGGGACCAAAAGGGCATGCTCCTAAGCCGCAAGCCGGCCCGGGCGCTGGCCAGGCGGCTGATCGAAAGGCTGAAAATCTCCACCCCCGGCGTGAACATCGCCGTGAAGAAGCTGAGCGGCGGCAATGTGCAAAAGGTGCTGCTGGGCCGGGAGATCGACAGCAATCCCAGGGTGCTGATCACCGCGTATCCCGTCAGGGGCCTGGATATCAACTCCAGCCACACCATCTATGATCTGCTCAATGAGCAGAAGCAGCGGGGCGTGGGCATTTTGTTTATCGGCGAGGATCTGGACGTGCTGCTGGAGCTTAGCGACCGGATCCTGGTCATGTGCGGCGGGCGGGTCACCGCCATCGTACCGGCCATATTTGCCACCAAGGAACTGCTGGGCATGAAAATGACGGACGCCCTGAAGGCGGAGAAAAGCGAGGAAACGTATGTCTGACACGCGCGCGCATGTACGCCAGCCGCTTTTCCATATGGTGCAGCGGGACGCGCTGCCGCCCGTAAAGGCCGCCGGCTACCGCCTGCTGGCGGTAGTGGCCGCATTGTTCACGGGCGGGCTGTTTTTGCTGGCGCTGGGGCTTGATCCCATTGCCGTGTACGGAACGCTGGTTTC
Source organism: Bacillota bacterium (assembly GCA_023458835.1). GTDB lineage: Bacteria > Bacillota > Clostridia > Christensenellales > Aristaeellaceae > JAEWAH01. The sequence goes on along the minus strand of JAEWWY010000389.1, from coordinate 8,700 downwards.
CGGCGCGCTGGGAAGCGAAAGCAATATACGGGAGACGGTGAAAATCGCCATCCCGCTTTGCATTACGGCGCTGGGAATACTGCTTGCGTTTAAGATGAAATTCTGGAACATCGGCGCGGAAGGGCAGATTTGCATCGGGGCCATTGCCGCAAGCTACTTTGCCTATCACCACAACACGCTGCCCTCCTGGCTGCTTTTGATCCTGATGGCGGCGGCAGGCATTCTGGCCGGCGGGCTGTGGGGCATGATCCCGGCCTGGTTCAAGACGCGCTTTGGCACCAACGAAACGCTGTTCACCCTGATGATGAATTATGTGGCGCTGTATATTATTCAATACCTTCGGGAAGGGCCCTGGAGGGACCCCAAATCCATGGGCTTTCCGCAGATGCCGCGCTTTGCGGCCGGCGCGAGAATGCCTGTGGTGCTGGGGGTGAATATCGGCTGGATCGCGGCCATCGTGCTGGTGGCGGCGGTGTTTTTATACCTTCGCTACACAAAGCAGGGATACGAGCTGACCGTCGTGGGCGAAAATGAAAATACGGCCAGGTATGCCGGCATGCCGGTCAAAAGGATCGTGCTCCGGACCATGTTCTTAAGCGCCGGCATCTGCGGCCTGGCCGGGGTGATGAAGGTCAGCGGCGCGGACAGGGTGCTGACGGAAGCGGTGGCCGGGGGCGTGGGCTTCACAGCCATCATAGTCGCCTGGCTGGCCCGGCTCTCCCCTGCTGGCATCATGGTGGTGTCCGTTTTGTTCGGGGTGCTGGAAAAGGGCTGCGGCACGATCCAGTCCGTGTTTAAAATTTCCACCTCCGTGGCGCAGGTGCTGCAGGGCATCATCCTGTTCTTTGTGCTGGGGGCCGAGTTTTTCCTGACCTACCGGCTGATCAGGCGCAAGGCGGCCTTCGGGAAGGGGGCGGAAGCATGACGGCGTTTGCGGATGGGCTTACGGCCTTTGTGTATGCCTCCATGCTGGCGGGGGTGCCGCTGCTTTTCGGCACGCTGGGGGAGATCCTGACCGAAAAGGCCGGGAACCTGAACCTGGGCGTGGAAGGCATGATGTATATGGGCGCCGTGATGGGGTTCATGGGCGGGTATTATTTTTCCAGCCCGCTGCTGGCGCTTGCATTCTCCTTCCTGGGCGGGGCCATAGGCGCGCTGATGTACGCCTTCCTGACGGTCACCCTGCGGGCGAACCAGAATGTGACGGGCCTTACGCTCACCATCTTCGGTACGGGCCTGGCCAACTTCCTGGGCGGCAATATGATCAACACCTCGCCAAGCGGCGCGGCAGTGGTGGCGGATTCCGTGAAGGCGGCCTTCCGGCCCTTGCAGATGGGCGCGCTGACGCAGATCCCCTACATCGGCAAGCTCATATTCAACCACAGCATCTTTACGTATCTGGCGGTGGCGCTGGCCATTGCCGCCGGCTGGTACCTGCACCGCACCCGCCTGGGGCTGAACGTGCGCGCCGTGGGGGAAAACCCGGCAGCCGCGGATGCGGCAGGGGTGGACGTAAGCCTGTACAAGTATGTGCATACCGTTCTGGGCGGGGGCATCTGCGGCCTGGGCGGCGGGTATATCGCCCTGGTCACCTGCGGGGGAAGCTGGACCTACAGCTCCGTGGCGGGGCAGGGGTGGATCGCGGTGGCGCTGGTGATCTTCGCTGCCTGGAGCCCGCACCGGGCCATTCTGGGTTCGCTGGTCTTCGGCGCTTTAAGCGTGCTTCGGCTGTACATACCGGGCTCCGTCATTTCCATCCCCGGCGCCGTATTCGCCATGGTGCCCTTTGTGACCACATGCGTTGTGCTGGTGGTATCCAGCATACGGCAGCGCCGCGAAAACCAGCAGCCAAAAGGCTGCGGCATCCATTATTTCAGGGAAGAACGTTGAAGTCAGCTCCCACGGCCGGCCATTTTTCGTTCCGGCATGCTTTTTTATACAAAATCGTGTTATTGGGAAACCTGTGTTCATCCGCTGTTCACAGAACTGTGAGAAAATAAAATACTTAATCTATTTATGGGAGGTATATATCATGTTTGGGAACAATTTGTCCAAGGTTGAAAGGCTGATTGAAAAGAAGAAGGATGCGGAGCTGGCGAAGCTGGCCGAAAGCAAGGATGAACAGGTGCGCCTGGCCGCCATCGCCGGGCTGGGCAAGGTCCGCGGCGAGGCGAGCTTCAATGCGCTGGTTACGCTTTTACGCAGTCCGGATTCTAAGGTCCGCATAGCTGTGGCCAACGCCATGGCGGATTATGCCGATTCCAAGCATCGCGCCCATATTGAGCATCTGCTCAGGAGCGAGGCGGATACGCAGGTGATTGCGGCGCTACATGGCGCGCTGGGCAAGATCAAAGGGAAAGACTGAGTATAGGATATAAGCAAAATACCGCCCCTCTTCCACATACGTTGGAGGAGGGGCGGTTTTGCTGGCAGGGTGAAACCGGCAAGGGATAATATGCATAGGGGATTCCAAAGGGATATATCCTTTTGGCGGGCGGTCCGGAGGGCAGGGCCCTCCTGTTACAGCAGCCCGGCGGCGGCGCGGTCCAGGAGGAGGACAACATCCCGGTGGGTGCGCAGGATGGAAGCCTGCACCTGGGGATTCACGTCTTCCCGGATGGCGCTGCGGATGGCCTGGGCCTTGTCGGCCCCTGTGGCAACCAGCACGATGCGGCGGGAGTTCATGATGCTGCCTACCCCAAGGCTGATGGCCTGCCTGGGCACATCCTCACCGGGGCCAAAGAAGCGGCGGTTGGCCTCAATGGTGCTTTCGGTCAGGTTCACTACATGGCAGCCGTATACGAACTGTTCATGGGGCTCATTAAAGCCGATATGACCATTGCGGCCGATGCCCAGCAATTGCAGGTCGATGCCACCGGCACGGGAGATGGCGGTGTCGTAATCGCTGCATTCCCTTTGCAGGTTCCGGACGCTGCCATCGGGGATGTGGATGTTTTCACGCCGGACGTTCACCTGGGAGAAGAGCTGCTCTTCCATAAAGGTATGATAGCTGGCGGGATGCGTGGTAGGGATGCCCACGTATTCATCCAGGTTGAAGGTGACGGCCCGTGAAAGATCCAACACGCCTTCTTTATGCCAGGCGATCAGCTCCCGGTAGGTGGGAATGGGGGAGGAGCCGGTGGCGAACCCCAGCACGCTTTCGGGCTTAAGGATGACTTGGGACGCGATCATGATGGCGGCGGCCCGGCCCACCTGGGCGGGGGTGTCGTACAAATGGATCTGCATAGCGTGCCTCCGAATACATGTATTATTTTTTGGATGGACAGATGCCTTGATGATCAATGGGTTTTTGGATATGGACAATCAATTTGTCCTATTACATTATAGTTGCGCGAAAAGTGCGTGTCAATGCGATTTGCATACGCAAATCTCCATTTTGGGCGAAAAAGAGAGCCGGATGCCCGTTTGGACATCGTCAGGGAAACATTGGCAGGGGGTTATACGCCCTTGCCCGCTTTGTTTTTACATTTTTATCTATACAGACTGCCTTCCATGGGGTAAAATAGAATAGGCTACGTATAGGGATTGCCATACGGACATGAGGCGGCGGGTTATGCCGCCCGGTCGCATGCATAAAGGAGCGGCTATGAGACATTTGAGCAAGGGGTTTGCCTTCATCCTGACAATGGCGGTACTGCTTTCCATGACGTTTGCCGCCATGGCTTCCGAGCAGGATTTAGGCGGGCTGACCGTGGACGAATTAAAGGAATGGACGTGGCAGATGCTGATGCGGGCCAGGGCGGCTCAGCCGCTTGTTTCGGGCCCGCTGGCACAAAAAACAGAGGATGGCTATGAGGTCATTTATGACTTTGCCACCTTCTACCTTGATGCGCCGGACTTAACGGATGCAAGCGTGATCAACGCCATTTTGGTAGAGGACTCCGACGTGGATTGCCCCCGGGGCATAGGCGTTTTGGATACGCAGCAGACGCTGCTTTCCTCCTGGGTCAATGAAAACCCCGAGCTGATGGGGGACTCCGACTTTGCGGTGCTCTACCTTTCCGACAGCCTGCCGGAGGAGGCACTGTGGGGCCGGGTACAGCGGGACGGGCAGCAGATACAGGCGGTGCAGTATGCCGCGCATGAGCGTATGCCGGAAAACGGCCAATACACCGACTGCGGCCTATTGTACAGCATCGGGAACGGCTATGTAACCACTGTGCGGGCGTATGGCCTTGCAGCCTCCATTTCCCGGGAGCAGGTGGATGAAACGATAGCCGAGGCTTTGGCCATACAGCAGGAGCAAACTTATTTCGCCTATCCCCAGAGCAGCGTCGGTACCGATCTGGAGCCCTTTGAAAGGGAGGATCTCACATTTTCCGGTCTGGACTTTTTGGGGCTGACGCCGGAATCGGCCATAGAGGAGCTTGGCGCGTATGAAGCGGAGACCTGGCTCCAGGACGACAATGGGGAATGGCTGCGCATCCTGCAATGGCCCAAGACCGAGATCACCTTCACCTACAACCAGAACAAGATATTCCAGCATGTGGATACGCTGGCCATAGGCCAGCCGGGCATGGAAGGCCCCCGGGGCGTGCAGGTGGGCGAATCGTTTTCCAGCGTGATGATGCGCTTCCGCCACAGTGCGGGGGAGTTTGACGGCACGTCAACCGAGGTGCTTTATGGCGACGGCCAGACGCCGCCCTACGGCCTGGCGGAATACGGCAGCGCCACCGCCACACTGCATTACGCCCAGGCGGTTGACGGCAATAAGGATATACAGGTGGTTACGTTATATATGATTTTTGTGGACACCACACTATCGGAGCTGTTTTTGTATTCCTGGTAAAGCATCGTGCCATGGACAAGCTCCCGCTTTATATATGGAAACAGGAAGGGAGATAGCCGGATGAAGATTGACCTGACCTGCCCGGTGGAACTGTGGCGGTATGAGCTGCCTACAGAGACGGATGAAGCCTGCCGGCTGCTTATGTACAACTTATCGGATAAAGACGTCATAAGCATACAGGTGACACTGGCCGGGTATGACGCAACGGGCGAGGCATTAAGCCGCCAGGTGGAGCGGCTGCAGGACGTGCAGGGCAAGCCGACGTCCACCTTTGAGGTGCTTATTCAGATGGAAGGCGGGGCCCAGGCGGCGGGCATGGAGCTGGTGATCGAAAAGGTCTGGTTCGGCGACGGCATCATCTGGCGGCGGGGGAATGCCCACCTGTCGGAATACGTGCCCAATACGCTGCCCAACAACAGAAAGCTGGAGATGCTGCGCTTTGTGGCCGGCGCCGACGCGGTGGGCTATCCCCAGGATCAGGGGGCGGTATGGCTGTGCGTATGCGGCCGTGCCAATGCCGCCAGCGAATCTTTCTGCCGCCGCTGCCAGCGGGAAAAGCTGGCCGTATTTGAGCAGTTCAACCAGGCAGCCATTGAGGAGATGGTGGATACCCGGGAAAAGGAGCTGGATCAAATTGCCCACAGGGCCAGAATGCAGGCCTCCCAGCAGCAATTGGAGCGCGAAGCCCGCTTAAAGCGGAAAAAGCGCCGCCACCGCAGGGTGCTGCTGGCCTTTTTGATCACGGTGTTTATGCTGGGCGCGGGGTACGGCATCTATTTCCATGGCATTCCCTATTACCGCTATGTCCGGGCAAGCCAGCAATTTGGCAAGGGGCTGTACGGCGAGGCAAAGGCCGCCTTTGCCCAGATGCAGGGGTACCTTGATGCAGACGCGCTGATGATCAAAAGCGATTACCTCCAGGCGCTAAGTGACCTTAACGCGAACACGGAGGCCTCCCTTCAAAGCGCGCAGGATATGTTTGACAAGCTGGGTGACTACGAGGACTCTGCCGTCCGCGCCATGGAAGCCCGCTATCAGCGCGCGGAAAAGATGCTGCACGCCAAGGAATATGAAAAAGCCGCGGCGCTGTTTGAGGAGATTCCCGACTACTCCAATGCCCGGGTCCGCCGGCAGGATGCGCTTTTTGAAAAGGCTACGAAGCTTTTAAGCGAGGGGGAATACGGTCAGGCCAGGGAGATCTTCCTGAGCCTTACAGGCTACGCCGGGGCGGAGAAGATGGCTACGGAGTGCATATACAGGCCGGGCGTCGCCGCGTTTGACAGCAAGGATTATGATCAGGCGATTACGCTGCTTGGCCAGATCACGGGCTATTCCGATGTGGATCAAAAGCTGCAGGAAGCTTATTATGCCAAGGGTGAAAAATTGCAGGCCGCCGGAGATTATGAGGCGGCCGGGGAAGCATACCTGAAGGCGGGAAATAATTACCGCGATGCCCAGGTGAAAGCGGCGGAATGCATTTATGAGCCGGCCAAGAAGGAGATGGAGGCCGGCAACTTTGGCCGCGCGGCAGAGATGTTTTTGAAGATACAGGGCCATCTGGATTCCAGGGAATTGGCATGGGAATGCATCTACCGCGTGGCGGATAAGGCGCTTGGGAACAAGGAATACACCAATGCCCGGGAACTGTTTATGCAGATCCCCAATTATCTGGATGCCAAGGATAAGGCGAATGAGACCATCTACCTCCCCGCGCAGGAGCTTGTGAAGCAGGGCAAATTCGAGGAAGCGCTGGCGGAGTTTGCCAAAATTCCGGACTACAAGGATGTTGCCACAAGGGTGCTGGAGGTGCAGTACAAGCAGGCTTCCGCCCATATGGCGGCCGGGGAATATGACAGCGCCATCGCGCTGTATCAGGGGCTGGGCGCCTATTCCGACAGTGCCTCCCGCATACAGGATGCGCTGTACAACCTGGCCGGCCAGGTCCTGGCCGCAGGCGACTACATCGCTGCCATCGACAAATATGCCGCATTGAACGGCTACAGCGATTCTGATGAAAAAATCAAGGAGGCCAAGTATCAATTGGCCCTTGGGCATAAGGAAAGGGGCGAGCTCCAGGAGGCGGTGACGCTGCTTTCATCCCTGGGCAAATTCAGGGATGCCCAGGATCAGCTCAAGGATTGCAACTATGCCCAGGCAAAGATTTGGCTGGATGCCGGGGAACTGGACAAGGCGTCGGCGGCTTTCCAGGAGCTGGGCAATTACCAGGATGCCCAGACGCTGTTTCTGCAAAGCAATTATGAACTGGCCGTCCGGGCCCGGGACGCGGGGGAGATGGCAAAGGCGGGCCGGTTGTTTGCGCAGGTCAGCGGGTATCAGGATGCCGCCGCGCAAAGCGAGGCCTGCTTTGACAGCTACTATGCCCAGGTGAAAACGGACGCGGAAGCGGCCATGGGCGCCACCAACTATAAGGCGGTGGTGGACATCCTTTCCCAGGTGGAATTGAATGACCTGCCGAAAAAATACAGGGATCTGGACGACATGTACAAGCTGGCCAACTATAACTATGCCAACGATCTGTATGCCGAGGGCAAGCCGTACGAAGCGCTGCCTTACTATAAAAACGTGCTGGACTATAAGGATGTGGCCAAGAAGCGGCTTGCGCGCAACTGCTATATGGTGCTGGGCAAATGGAAGTCAAAGACAGGCGTGGCCATGGAGTTCCGGGAGGACGGCACCTGCACCATCGACGGGGAGGAGCTTTTCTTCAATGTGAGCGGCACCTACTCCATGCTTACCGGCGTAACAAAGGAAAGGCTGACGCTTACCCACAAGGTAACGGCCGTGTATGAAAATGACTTGACGCTGCGGGATATCAGGGGTGGGAAGAATACGATCATCAAGCTGACGAGGGAGGAATAAGGCGGTCAGCAGCGGCTGGAGGGCTTCCCTGCCCGGCAATCCTTTTCCGGTTCGGGCGGGCGATGGATCATCGCCCCTATGGCGGCAGGTGTTTGTTGATTTCTCTGCCGGAGCATATGAGCGCCCGAGGAAAAGCGAATATGCCCTCTGCGTCGTAGGGGCGATTATCAATCGCCCGCCTGCTCCGCCAAGCGTTTGTATGTTTTACAAAAATGCTTTCTCCAGAACCCTTCTGTCTACGTCAGGAGGTGAGAGTGCTGCTCTTGGAAAAGCGCAAGCGAAACAGGCTTCAATCTTATGACTATAGTCAAAACGGAGCATATTTTCTCACCGTTTGCACAAAGGACAAGCAATGTATCTTTTGGAGCGCTCAGCCTCACGCCCTTGAAGTCCCGGATGGCACCTGGCATCTTTCCCGTGCCGGGCTGGCGGCCGATGCGGCAATCCGTGGGATTCCCCTTCATTATTCCGGCGCAACCGTGGAAAAGTACGTTGTCATGCCAAACCATCTGCATATGATACGCTTGTTGGCCGGAAACGGCTTAATGCCGGCAGCGGATATTTCTCGAATCATTCAGCAGTTGAAGGCTGCTGTGACCAAGAAAACAGGCTATGCGGTTTGGCAAAAGTCTTTCCATGACCGCATCATCCGGGATGAGGATGAGTACATGGCCGTTTGGGACTATATCCATGCCAATCCTATCTGTTGGGGAGAGGATTGCTATTATGCGGAGGGGGCGGATTTTCTCTTGTGAATTGTTTCGAAGATCGGGATGATTTTGCGGGCCTTGGGGCATTCTCTGCCCTGCAACTCTATTCCGTTGCAGACGGGCGATTGGTAATCGCCCCTACGCCGTATATTGATAGTTGTTGTGTCTATTGAGGCATACAAGAACCGGAGCAAAAGCCGATATATTCTTTGCAGACGTAGGGGCGATTGATAATCGCCCGCCCGGCCCACACCATCACCCCACAAGGAGTGAAACCATGCAGCCCATGCCGGAACAAAA
>JAEWWY010000388.1 GCA_023458835.1 Bacillota bacterium | reverse complement strand
GTTTCCGTCCAGGCCGAGGAAGTGGTGAAGCGCATGGTGAAGCGTATCCGGGGGGAAGATTAACGCACAGTCAGTTACGTGGTATGAAAAGCGGCACGCCTCCAAAGAGAAAGCGTGCCGCTTTTTTTGCTGTATGCTATTTGCCGATGACTCCCTTTTTCAGGATTACGCAGGCATACAGCGCGTCTTCCCCTGTCTGGATGGTGGCATATGCCTTACGGCTGCGGTCATAGAAGGCGAACCGCTCAATGAAGTCGATTTTTGTTCCCGGCGCGTGGTTTTCTGCAATTTCTCGAAATTTGCCCCAGATGGGCGGATCGCCCGCTGTGGTGCCTGGAACCACCTGCATCAGTGTGACAGGCTTTTCCACAAAAGTATCCAGCGGAAAAAGCTGCAAAATGGCGTCCAGCAGATCAGGCACCTTGTGACCGTCACTGCGGATGCAACGGGCCCCCATGGAGGCGGCAGGGAAGTTGCCGTCACCAATGACGATTTCATCTCCATGGCCCATCTCGGCAAGTATTTTCAAAAGCTCCGGTGAAAGCAGCGGCGAGATACCCTTTAGCATAAAGAAAGCTCCTCTCCTGTTTCAGGTTTGCGTGTACCTTTGCTAGGAGGTAGTATATCAGGAAAAAGGAGAAAGGAAAAGTACTTTCCTGTCATTTTATTAAACGTTTATCCCAATTCTCGTAAAGGCTGCCTGAAATGGTTCACGTATCCCTTCTTTGGTAGAATCATTATTTTCAGTGTAAGATGTACAAAAATGATCAATATTGTAAACACAATTCGGCGTATATGTATGGGAATTGGAAAGTATTTATCGCAGGAACAAGTGAAAAAGAACTTGACAGAGGGATGAATCATGAATATAATATACTTATTGGTTTACACATGAGGAAAAACGTTTATCCTAGACACAAGTAGAAGCGGTGCGAGCTCAAAAGATGGTTGCACCGGTGAGAAGGAAGGACCCGGGCGTCCTGTGCAGGGTCCTTCCACGGAAAAACGTGCGCCAAAAAGCGTTTGGATGAAATGGGAGGGGATTAAAATGGCGCCACTGGCCAAGGCAATCAGGCCGCCAGCCGTGAGGACATGCCGAAAAAGCTTTTTGAAACGTGTACTCAGTTGCTGGCAGCTATATGTGATCCTGCTGCTTCCGCTGCTGTGGGTGCTGATATTCAGCTATGGTCCCATGTACGGCTTGCAGTTGGCTTTCCGGCGTTATAGTCCCCGTGCCGGCATCTGGGGAAGCCAATGGGTCGGGCTTTCGTATTTTCAGCAGTTTTTCAACTCCAGGATCAGTTGGCAGATTATACGCAACACCTTCGTTTTGAGCATGTACTCCATTGTTGCCAATTTTCCCATCCCGATTTTATTGGCCATTGCTTTCAACGAGATCCGCGTCCGCCGGTATAAAAAATTCGTGCAGATGGTGACCTACGCCCCATACTTTATCTCCACCGTTGTGCTGGTAGGCATGATGATGATGCTTCTGGAGACCCGGGTGGGCATCGTCAACCGCCTGCTGGGGCTGATAGGCATCAACCCCATCAACTTTATGGGCAAGCCGGAGCTGTTCCGCCCCGTATATGTGTGGTCCGGCGTGTGGCAGACCAGCGGCTATAATTGTATTATCTACATCGCCGCGCTGGCCGGCATCAACCAGGAGCTTCAGGAGGCTGCCACCATTGACGGCGCCAACAAGATCCAGCGGATCTGGCATGTGGATCTGCCCTGCATCCGGCCCACCATCACCATCATCCTGATCATGGGCTTTGGCTATACCATGAGCGTGGGGTTTGAAAAGGTATTCCTCATGCAGAACAGCCTGAACACCGCTACCTCGGAGATCATCTCCACCTATGTGTACAAGATCGGCATGCAGTCCAACAACTTCGGCCTGTCCACAGCCATCGGGCTCTTAAACTCCGTCATCAATCTGGCGCTCCTGATGATCGCCAATCTGGTGGCCAAAAAGGTGGGTGACACAAGCCTGTGGTAACGATGGTGAAAAAGAAGCGGGCAGCGATCCGCCTATCCATTGGCGACCGGGTTTTCATGGCCTTCCTGTACCTGTTTTTGACGCTGGCCATGCTGGTGGTTCTCTATCCCATGGTTTTCATCTTCGCGGCATCCTTCAGCGATGCCAGGATGGTATCTGCGGGCCGGGTATGGTTCTGGCCGGTGAATCCCACGCTGGTGGCCTACGAGGCGGTGTTCAAAAACCCCCGCATCGTCATGAGCTTCTTGAACTCCCTGTTTTATATGGGGGCCGGCACCGCCATCAACCTGGTGCTTACGGTGCTGGCGGCCTACGCCCTCTCCCGCAAGAACCTGGTGGGGCGGAATCTGTTTACGGGGCTCTTCGTATTCACGATGCTCTTTTCCGGCGGCCTCATCCCCACGTACCTGCTGATGGGCAATTTGAGCTTGCTCAATACCCGGTGGGCGCTTCTTCTGTGCAGCGCGCTGTCGGTGTGGAACATCATCGTGACCCGCACCTATTACCAATCCACCATCCCGGAGGAGCTTCACGAGGCGGCTACCCTGGATGGGTGCGATGAATTCAAGTTCCTGGCAAGGGTGGCTGTGCCGCTTTCGGGGCCGATCCTCGCGGTCATGGGCTTGTATTACGGCGTTGGCCACTGGAATTCGTACTTTAACGCCATGCTGTATCTGCGCAATGAAAACTACTATCCGCTGCAGATCATATTGCGCAATATCCTGGTTTTGCAAAACGTGGACACCTCCATGATCAAGGACGCGGATGTGCTGTTGCGCATGCAAGGCCTGGCGGACTTGCTGAAATATTCAGTCAGCGTTGTCTCCACGGTACCGCTGCTGATTATGTACCCGTTTGTACAGAAGTACTTTATCAAAGGGGTGATGGTCGGGGCGCTGAAAGGATGACAAAGACTTGGAGGAGGGGATAACCCTTATGAAATACCTTAATGGCCTGTCCTTCCAAGGGTACATGGGAACAAAACAACAGGATGGCAAAATGAAAGGAGAACAACCCATGAAAAAAACACTGGCTTTCCTTCTGTGCGTTGTGATGGTGCTCCTGAGCACGGCCTCCGCTTTGGCGGCGGACGTTGCCCCCAACAACGAATTTCCCATCGTGAAGGAAAAGATCACCCTGGACGTGTTTGCGCCCGCGATTCCCACCATCATTGACTTGGCTACCAACGAATTCACCGTTTATCTC
>JAEWWY010000387.1 GCA_023458835.1 Bacillota bacterium | reverse complement strand
CCGCCCATGGGCGTGCTCCAGGCGATTTCCAGCCTGTTCTCCTGCACATCCGCCACGCCGTAGGCGGCGTTCTGGCGGAAGGGGCCGCCGCGGAAGGTGAGCACCGCGCCGGACCAGGCGGCATAATTTGACGGCCCGTTCATCTTCACGGGAACCGCCCGGGAATACTCATTCACGGACTTGGTGCCCTCATACGCCTTGGTGGTAAGCTTCAACTGGCTGGGTTCGGTGCCTGCCACCGCGCCCGCCGCCATATAGGGCATGGGGGTGGGGCTGGGGCTGGCCTCCGGCGTGGGTTCCGGCGTAGCGGTAGGCTCCGGGGTGGGCTCCTCCGGGATCTCTTCCAGCGGCTCCTCCGGGATCTCTTCCAGCGGCTCCTCCAGGATCTCCTCCAGCGGCTCCTCCGGGATCTCCTCCAGCGGCTCCTCCGGAATCTCCTCCAGCGGCTCCTCCAGGATCTCTTCCGCCGGCTCCTCCATGGGGCTGGGCGTCTCTTCCGCCGCCGTCTCCTCCGTTGCCACGGGAGGAGGCGTCGGGGCCTCCATGGGGGGTGTTTCCGTGGGCAGCGCAATGGGCGCGACGATGTTCAACTGCACCGTCTTGCCGCTGTCCACCCAATCCCCCGCCTCGGTCAGCACATGGGCCGACATCAGGCCGGAATAGGCATTTTGCAGCGTCAGGGTCAAGGCCCAGATTTTCCGTTTTTCCTCGTTCACCCTGGGGCTGTTTTCTTCCGCCAGCATCTGGCCCTGATCATCCATGATGCGGACAGCCTCCACCGTTTTGGTGGTGGTAATGGAAAAGCCCAGATCCACCGGCGCCTGGCCGGCGGAGGGAATCACCTGGAATTCCTGCACCTGAGCGGGCTCCTTCACCTCGGGCGCGACGATGTTTTTCACGCTCTTGTAGAACAGCCCGACCTCCTCGGTAATGGCATCCTTCACGCCGTTGAGCGTGTTGATGATCCCGCCGCTTTGTGAATCATCCTTGGGGGGGAGAACGAAATACAACCCGCCCAGGAACAGCGCCGCGATCAGCACCAATACCAAAAGCACCGTCAGGCCCGCGCGGCCGCGGCGGGGCGCATCTTCTTCCTCCTCCAGATAGGAGGGCACCGGCTGGGGCTGCCTTGGCCGGGCGGGAGCGAACTCCTCCTGCCGGGGAGAACGGGCATAATTGGCGCCGGGCGCCTGGGGCCTGCCCTGCCCGTACATCTGTCCATTGTCCATGGGGGCGCGGGGCGCGGGGCCTGGCGCGCGCGGCGGAACCATCCGGGGCGCTTCCCGCTCCGGCATGTCCACATCGGCCCCCGTATGCCTTTGGGAACGGCGGCGGCGTTCATACCCCTGGGACGGCAGCTCCATTGAGCCGCTTCCGCCGGAGGCCTCTTCCGGGGAACGGCTGACCCGCTTGCTCACATACTGGGTCTGGGCAGGAACGTACCGCGGCGTAGCTTCCCCGCCCGCGGGCATCCTGGCACGGTCCACACGCTGGGCCATGTCACGCCTTGCCCCTTGGGGCGGAGGAATCTGATCCGCTTTTTCATACATCGCCCGCGCCGGGATACGGCCTTTCAGGCGATTTTGCTCGTTATCGCTCAAAACACGGCACTCCTTTTCACTTCGAACCAGCTTCACCAGTCTATTATACAAAATGTTCCGGTTATCCACAAGCAAAAATGTTTCTTACTTGTAAATAATCATTACAGTACTCAGTGGAAATCGTTCCCAAGATGTCAATATTCTATCCCGATCATGGGCTACAGCCTCACCGGCACGCCCTCGCCGCGCAGGTATTCCTTCAAGGCCTTGATTTCCAGAATCCTGAAATGGAACAGCGTGGCGGCCAGCGCCGCGTCGGCGCCGCCATCGGCTAAGGCGTCCCGGAAATGGCGCATGCTCCCCGCGCCGCCGGAGGCGATCACAGGCACGCCCACCGCACCGGCGACGGCCTTTGTGACGGGAAGGTCAAACCCCTCGCCCACGCCGTCGGTATCCATGCTGGTGAGCAGGATTTCCCCCGCACCGCGGCGTACGCCTTCCACGGCCCATTCCAAAGCATCCCTGCCGGTGTTCACCCGGCCGCCGTTGATGTACACGTCCCAGCCGCCGCCCGGGCGGCCTTTCACATCCATGGCCAGCACAATGCACTGGCTGCCAAAGCGCAGCGCCGCTTCCTCAATGAAATCGGGATTTTTCACCGCCGGGCTGTTGACGGACACCTTGTCCGCCCCCAGGCGCAAAAGATCGCGGATTTGATTCAGCTCCGATATGCCGCCCCCCACCGTGAAGGGGATGAACACCTGCTCCGCCACCCGGGAGGTCACGTCCAGCATGGTGCCCCGGCCTTCATGGGAAGCGTTGATATCCAAAAGCACCAACTCATCCGCGCCCTGCCCATTGTACCACACGGCGGCTTCCACCGGGTCGCCGACGTCGCGGATGTTCACAAAGTTGACGCCCTTCACCACCCGGCCGTCCCGGATGTCAAGGCAAGGTATGATGCGCTTGAGCAGCATAATTCAGGCCTCCTTTTTCCAGGCGGCGAAGCGGCGGAGCATGTCCAGCCCATCCTCCCCACTCTTTTCCGGGTGGAACTGGGCGGCCGCCACCATGCCCTTTTGCGCCACGGCAGTGAACGGTATGCCGTAATGGGCGGTAGCCGCCGTCCAGTCGGGGGAAATATCGGCCATCAAATAGGAATGCACAAAATACACGCAAGGGTGCCGGTCGCCGTCAAAGAGCACGCAGTCCTTTGTATCCAGCGTATTCCAGCCCATATGGGGAATCTTCAGGCCCATCTGCGGAAAGCGGGTGACGGTGCCGGGCAAAAGCCCCAGCCCCTCGTAATACCCGTTTTCCTCACTGGCTTCGAACATAAGCTGCATGCCAAGGCAAATGCCAAGGAAGGGGATATGCCGTCTGGCAACCTCCAGCGCCGCATCATACAGGCCGGATTCCTTCAAACGGGCCATGGCGTCCCGGAAGGCGCCTACCCCAGGCAAAATCACGTGATCGGCCGCCAGCACCTTTTCAGGGTCGTCGGTAACCTCCGCCGGATGCCCCAGGTATTCAAACGCTTTTTGCACGCTGCGCAGGTTGCCCATGCCGTAATCCATGATGGCGATCATCAAAAGCCCCCCTCAAGCAACAAGGCCCAGCAGATTTTGCGCGTTTGTATAAAGTATCTTTTCCATGTCCGCGGGCGGAAATCCCAGCGCCCGCAGGCGGTCCAGCTCCGCCGAAGGTGTCCACATGGGGTAATCGGTGCCGAAAAGAACCCTGTCTATACCGTAGTGAAGGATGATTTCCCGGGCCGCCTCCGCAGAAAGGGCATACAGGCTGGAGGAGGTATCCACCCATACGTTGGGCCGCCCGGCCAGGATCCGGTGGGCATCCTCCCACTGGGACCATCCCCCCAGATGGGCGCAAATGGTTTGCATGCGGGGAAACCTGTCCAGCACCTTGGCCATGCGCTCAGGCCGGCTTGTTTCATAGCGATTGTCCCCCGTATGGATTAACAGCGGCATGCGTCCCTCGACGGCCTCGTAGATGGGATACGCCTTTTCGTCGTCAATGTTGAAATGCTGAAAATCCGGGTGCAGCTTCATGCCCGTGAGCCCCAGGGATATGGCCCTGTCGATCTCCGACGCGATGCGCGGATGATCCGGGTGCATGGTGGCAAAACCGATCACATGCGCATGGCTTTTGGCCGCCCCGGCAATAAAGTCGTTGATGCGGGCCACCTTTTCCCAGGTGACGGCCACGGAATGCACCGCCATTTTTGTGACCCCCGCAGCCGATTCCTCTTTTAGCAGCGTTTTGAGCGTTCCGTCGTGGCGCGTGGGGAGGCGATAAAATTCCCCAATGGTGTCGGATGCCTTTTGGGCGATAACGTCGGGATAAATATGCGCGTGGATATCCAGGATGGGCATAAAGGCCTCCCATAAAAACAACAAATGAATCTTGCAAGACCGGGGTAACGGCATAGCCATTTTCTCGAAAAGGCCAAAGGGCGCCGGCATCGCCGGCACCCCTTTTCGCTATGCTTTCCTATACAGTATTTCTTCCCGCCGGGGTCCGTTGGATACCATGCGGATGGGCACGCCGATGTGCTCCTCCAGGAAAGCCACGTACCGCTTGCAGTTTTCAGGCAATTGGTCATATTGCCGGACAGCGCGTATATCACACTCCCAGCCCGGGAGCATGGTATACACGGGCTTGGCCCGCATGAGCCTGGGTGTGGTGGGGAACAGCCCGGTCCTTTCCCCATCCATTTCATAGGCGATGCAAACGGGGATCTCCTTCAAATAGCCCAGCACGTCCAGGTTCGTGAGCACCGCTTCCGTGCCCCCCTGCACCATCACGCCGTAGCGGGTGGCCACCGCGTCGAACCAGCCCACCCGGCGGGGCCGGCCGGTGGTGGCCCCATACTCCCCGGCGTCGCCGCCCCGGTTGCGCAGCTCCACCGCCTCATCGCCAAAAAGCTCCGTTACAAAGGGGCCTGCCCCCACACAGCTTGAATAGGCTTTGGTAACGCAGTAAATGTCCTTCATGTCCCAGGGCGGCACGCCCGCGCCCACCGTGCCATACCCCGCCAGGGGCGAGGAGGAGGTGGTATAGGGATAGATGCCGTGGTCCGGGTCCCGGAGGGAACCCAGTTGCCCTTCCAGCAGGATGGTCTTGCCTTCCTTCACCGCCTGGTGCAAATACACGGTGGTATCGCACACCATGGGCCGGATCAGCCCAGCCAGGGAAGTATACGTTTCCACCAGCGAATCCACGTCGATGGGCGGCTTGTTATACAGGTGGGCAAGCATGGGATTTTTCAGGGATGCCACGTTTTGCAGCTTTTCCCGGAGCAGGTTTTCGTCGTAAAGCTGGCACACCTGCAAGCCTATTTTCATGTATTTGTCGCCGTAGAAGGGAGCAATGCCCGATTTGGTGCTGCCAAAGGACCTGCCCCCCAGCCGTTCCTCTTCATACTTGTCAAAATCCACATGGTAGGGCATCATCACCTGCGCCCGGTCGGATATGAGCACCTTGGGCTTGGGCACGCCCCGGCCCACCAGGGTGTTCAGCTCATGGAGCAGTGCTTCAATATTGAAGGCCACGCCCGGCCCGATCACGTTCACGATATGCTGGTGAAACACGCCGGAGGGCAGCAGATGCAGCGCGAACTTGCCGTATTCGTTGATGATGGTATGTCCGGCATTGGCCCCTCCCTGAAAGCGGACAACGATATCGCTCTTTTCCGCCAGAACGTCCGTCACTTTCCCCTTGCCTTCGTCTCCCCAGTTGGCGCCAACGATGGTGCGGATCATGAGGCTCCCCCTTCTGCTACCGGCTTCTTTGCCATAGCGTGGGCGCATAACAAAAGCGCCCTCACCTGTTATACAATACCAGGGCGCTTATGTCAA
>JAEWWY010000386.1 GCA_023458835.1 Bacillota bacterium | reverse complement strand
GCCATGGGCAGGAGCAGTGCCAGGGTAAGCAGCAATCCAAGCAGATTTTTCATTTGGTTTCCTCCTTTATTTATTCCCCGGCCACAAAATCGAACCGGGCAATATACCGTTTCAAATGCGTATCCCGCGTTTTGACCACCACGCCCCAGCAGGTGCTGATGTCCTGCCCGTCGCCGGCAAAAATACCCGCCGCGCGGTTGACACACGGGCAAACCGGCTCAAAGGTCAGGCCATCCCCGCTCCAGTACAGGCTTTGCGTTCCACGGGGGTCGTTCCAATCGCCGCCGTAGATGCGGCCTTCATCGGTATCCTTCAGGCCGGAAAGGTACAGGTAGCCGTGCTTGTAAGGCCATATGGCAAACGCGTGGCCCTTGATGAGCGGGTTGCCCTCATGGCGGGTATACGGCCCCAGCAGCGCCGGGCCTTCCGCCATGCCTACCAAGGTGCCGTCAGACTGGCAGCCCTGCGGGCTTCCCTTATAATACAGGCGGAAACGGCCGCCGGCCTTCAGAATGGTCACATCGTCGGCCGAATCAAAATCCCAGCCGCTGCCCGAAGGCCCGAACAGCGGGGTGCGCATAACGCGCTGAAATGCCCCGTCGGGCCTGTCCGCCGCCGCCAGGCCCACATAGCGGAAGTGGTTGGTCCTGCCATACTCCTTGTCCACCCCGGTATACACCATGTAGTACCTGCCGTCCAAGCACATGACATTGGCGGTCAGCACGCCGCCGGCGTCAAAGCCTTCCCCGGATGGCAGGAGCGCATCCTCAAGCGGCGACCAGTGGATGCCGTCGGGCGAACTGGTCCGCATGATCTTGGTGTCGTAAAAATGTTCGTACGGGCGGTCATTCCTGTGCTGCGTCACCCACAGGTAATACCTGCCGCCCGCATAGACAATGTTGGACGGATCATGGTTGTTGTCCTCAGGCAGCCCTTCCGTTTCCACAAATACCTGTCTGGCCCGCTTCAGTTCCTCCGGAATCATGTGAACCCCTCCCCGTTTATCCTAACATAACCGGATGCAGTGTGACCTGGCTGTAATATATTTCCATATCCATCAGCGAAAAATCGCATATGCCCGGACTGGCGGCATTCGCCACGCCGCAGGCGGCCGCCAGCCTGAGCGTATCGGGTACCGTCAGCCCCCGGGAAACGCCGACCGCGAAGCCCGCCACCGTGCAATCACCGCAGCCTATGGTGCTGTCCACCGTCACAACCGGCACGCCGATTTTATAGCAAACGTTCTCTGTCACAAACAGCGCGCCGTTCCTGCCCAGGGATACGAGCACGCTCTCCATCCCGCTGGAAAGCGCCTGCCTGGCCAGGCGCCCAATGGCATCCAAATCACGGGTATCCTCCGCCGCGAACATGGCCAGCAGCTCATTGCGGTTCGGCTTGAACAAGTGGTACCTGCCGCCGATGGATTGCTGCAAGTGGTCGCCGTTGGAATCCAGGAAGCACTTGGCGCCGGCCGCCCCGCAAAGGCGGCTGACCCGGCTGTATATATCGTCAGGCACGCCGCCGATCAGAATGCCGGAGCAGATCACCAAATCCCCTGCCGCAACATCGGCGGCCAGCGCCTCCATCAGCCTGCGCACATCATCTTCCGATACCGACACGCCGCGCTCAATGATCTCGGTTTCCCGTTTCAGCGCGTTGTCAATGATGTTGATGGTAACGCGCGTTTCCCCCTCCACCTCGATGAACCGGTTGATGCAGCCGCAGCGGCGTGTTTCCTCCGCGACCAGGCGGCCGTTCACGCCGCCGATAAAGCCATATACGGTTACCGGTTCGCCCAACAGGGCGCAGGCGCGGGCCACGTTGATCCCCTTGCCGCCCACCGACAGCCGGGGGGTGTTGTCCCTGTACTGCCTGCCCGTCTCAAAGGCATCGATCATATAGCTGCGGTCGATCGCCGGATTCAGGCACAGCGCGCGAATCACATCACTCCCCCCCTTTCTGCTTCATTCTGCTCAAGATCATGCATGTCCGGCGCTATGCAATACCCCGCGCATCTTCCGCCGCACCTCTTCACGCAGCGCGTCCTTGGCAGCGGCAAGGTATTTGCGCGGGTCATACTGCTCCGGCTGCGTGTTGAGCATCCGCCGCACCGCCGCCGTATACGCAAGGAAATTGTCCACATCCATATTGGCTTTGCTGACGCCCCACTGCGCGCAGGCGGCAATATCCGCCTCTCCGGCGTTTTTCAGGTACGCCACCCGGCCCCCCTGCCCGTTTACCGCGTCCACCATCCCTGCCGGCAGCGACGCCGCGCCGTGCAGCACCAGCGGATACCCGGGCAAGGCTTCGCCGATGGCGCGCAATGTATCAAAAGCGATGGGCAGGGGCCCTTCCGCCACCACGCCGCCATGGGAAGTGCCCACTGAAACCGCCAGGCTGTCACAGCCCGTGGCCTGTACAAAGGCTTTGGCCTGCATGGGATCGGTAAAAACGGCTTTTTCCGCGAACACCATGTCCTCAAAGCCCGGCAGACAGCCCAGCTCCGCTTCCACCGCCACGCCGCGGGCATGGGCGTAGGCCACCACTTCCCGCGTTTTCGATACGTTTTCCCCGTAGGCAAGGTGCGAGCCGTCAAACATCACCGCCTGCACCCCCGCGTCAACGGCCTCCTTGCAGGCTGCCACATCGGCGCAGTGGTCGTGCTGTACAAACACCGGTATTTCCCGGCGCCCGGCGGCCGCCTTGAGCTGTTCCACAAACAGCGGCCAATCCCCCTGATACTTGCGGGCGCCCATGGAAATCTGCAGGATCACGGGTGAATGCTCCAGGCATGCCGCCTCCAGCACAGCGGAGGCAAAATCCATATTGAATACGTTGAACGCGCCTACGGTATAGCCTTCCCTGCGCGCCCGGGCCAAAAGCTCTGTGGGAGATATCAGCATATGCCTCTTCCTTTATGCGAAACGTTTTCTATTGGAAAAAATGCGTATGAGAAAAACATGATCCCGGTCCTTTAAGGCGTCGCTACCGAGCTGCGCACGGCAATGGCCATTTCCATATGCTCCTGCATCGGCGGCTTGCCATTGCCATGGGTGATCCTCTCCAGCGCCAGGCGCCCGGCGATCACCCCCATGGCGAAGGAATCCTGGACAGAGGATGTGATTTTCGTATCGATCAGCGCCTGCATATCCAATTCGCCGAAGGAGACAACCGATACGTCCTGCGGCACGCGCAGCGACAGCTCCCTAAGCGCCTGCAGCGCGCCGGCCACCATCACATTGTTGGCGCAGAATATGGCCGTGGGCGGCCTCTCGCCCGAAAACAACCTGTATGTCCAGGCCCGGGCATCCTCCTGGGTGAAGTTGCTGCCGCTGATGTTGCGGCTGACGGGCTTCAAGCCGGCCTCCTTGTGGGCGGCCATAAAGCCCTCATACCGGGCCAGGCCGGAGCTGACGGAAAGCAGCACGTTGACGATGGCGATATCCCGGTGGCCATGCTGGATAAGGATGCGCGTCAATTCCCTGGCGATTTCAAAATTCTTCTCCAGAACGCAGTCCGCCTTGATATCCGGCAGGAAGCGGTCCACCAGAATTACCGGGATATGGGCGTTGACAAAGGGCTGGAGCGCCTGGCCGGAACTGTCGGCCGAGGCGACGATCAGCGCCGCCACGCGCTTTTCCAGCAGCGCGGACAGTAGCTGCCTCTCCTTCTCCACATCCCCGTTGCTGCCGGCGATCAGAATATTGTAGCCCTCCTGCATGACCGTGCTTTCAATGCCCTTGGCGATGCCTACAAAGAACGGGCTGCCGATATCGGCCACCACCAGGCCGATCATATCGGTCTTTTGGGTCTTCAGGCTGCGCGCCGCGGAATTGGGCGTATAGGCCAGCGCCTTGATGACCTCAAGCACCCGCTCCCGCACCTCGGCGCTGACCGGATAATTGTCGTTGAGCACCCGCGACGCCGTGGATACAGAAACCCCCGCCATCGCGGCGACATCCTTCAGGGTCGCGCTCCTCATGTGCTCACCGCCTTATAGCAAACGTTCTCTATCCACAGAATAGCACATACCCCTGCCGCTTGTCAACCGTATATGATCATTTTTCTGCCACTGATATGACACAAAACCTTCATACGCCATTGCCCGCATATTGCATATTACCGTCCCAAAGGATCAATACGCCAATAACCGGCGCGCGCGAATGAATGACCTCCCCTATATCCATCAAGTGTTTGTCGTTGTCTCCGCCCAGGGTGCCTGCCAGCCAGTAGACGCGGCAATTCTTCCTAAACGGCGTAGGGGCGGTTATCACCCGCCCGCCAAGCGGATCAACGCACCCCCTGAATATGCCGCTTCACAAACCCGCCGCTTCCACGCTCACCTTTCCCTGTATCCGGATACTTGCGTATCTTTCCCCGGGGAAAACAAGCATGGTACTTACATATGTCCCCTGATCGGCATACACCTCCGCCAGCGTATGGTCCATGATCAGCCGCATGTCAAACGCGCCCTGCATCAGCCGCGGCATGGACGCGGCGCTGTACAGGGCGCTGCCAAAGCCTTCATGGAATTTCGATGCCCCCGCTTTCGTGCGGTCGGTGAAAATGCCATTGTTTTCATCCAGCCCAAAGCGCAGTGCTTCCCCAAGCCCGTTGACGAGCCTTACCTCAAAGGGACCCTCCGCACGCATACACAGCTCGTAAGCGCCTTCCGGCAGCCCGTCCCCATCCTTCAGGGGCGCAGCTTCTCCGCCGCCGGTCATCGGTTCGGCGGCCAGGCGGACGCCGTCAAGCGTATCCGCAAGCGATAGCTTGCGCGGCAGCGTCATGCATCCCCTGTACTTCCCCGCCGGGACCTTGCCCGCGTAGGCAATATTCGCCGCCCAGCCCAGATAAATCCTTTCCGCCGTGCCGCTAAACGTAACGCCCGCATAGTTGTCCGGGCCGGCGTCCACCATCAGCGCCCGGTCCTGTTCTTCCATCCTGTGAAAGGTTGCGCCGTCGTACTCCCCCAGATAGTACTGCATCCTGCCGCCGCCAGCCTCCGCCGGGGCGGCCATGCTGACCAGCAGCACCCATATTTCCCGCCCGTCCGGCGCGGTGAGCGGGAATAGGTCCGGGCATTCAAAAATATCCCCATACCTGTTTTCATCCTTGCCGAAGGAGCCTGTTTTCTCCCAGGTACGCAGGTCTTTGGAGCGGTAGAACGCTATGCAATCCTTTGCCGCCAGCGCCATGGCCCAGCAGTTGCCCTTCCCATACCAGAAAACCTTGGGATCGCGGAAATCCGATATGCCGGGGTTTTTGATGACGGGGTTCCCTTCATAGGGCACAAAACGCATGCCGTCCAGGGAATAGGCAATGCTCTGGCATTCGCATTCCCCGTGCTGCGTGTACATGGCGATCACCGCGCCCCGGCCGAAACCGGCGGTATTGTCGGCATCGATCACCGCGCTTCCCGAAAAAATGGTGCCCAGCTCATTGGGATACAGCACGATGCCCAGTTCCTTCCAGTGAAGCAGGTCGTCGCTCACCGCGTGCAGCCAGTGCATCGGGCCCCATACGGTATCATTGGGATTATGCTGCGCAAAAAGATGGTACTGCCTCCCATCGTACAAAAGCCCGTTGGGATCATTGATCCAGCCGCTTTGCGGCGCAAAGTGCTTTTTGGGCCGGCCCTTTAAAATCCAATCGCTCATTCCATTTCCTCCAATAACTCCAGCGCCGGCGCGGGATAGCCGTCGCCGGTCCCCGGCATTTGATACCAGAATGCGGTTGCGGCATACAGGCAGCGGTTGCCTTCGCCCCACTGATTCCCCTTGTACTTTTCCATGTATGCCTCAAAGGCTTGCCCAAAGGGCACGTTGTCGCATACGTGGAAGCGGCACACGCTGGTTACGCCGTTGCCGTTAAGCGGCATGGCGCTCATGGCCGCAAAGGGTGAATCGAACAGCGCAAACGGCGGCTCGGCCGCCCAGGCGTAACCAAAATAATCTTCGCTGCCTGTACCAAAGGTGGAGGGGAATTTTTCACCGTCCACAAAAAACTTCTCATCGCCCTCACCCCACCACCAATCCAGCCGCTCACAGCCGTCAAAGCCGAACCACCACTCATCCCGCTTCATGCCTCCGGGATAGGCAAAGCGGTCCAGTATCCGCAGGTGCATGCCGCAGAACCTGCCCGCACCGCCCTGAACCCGCAAAACCGGCCAGTCGGGAAAGCGCTGCCCGCCCGGCTCAAACTGCGCGCGGTCCAGCCCGTCAAAATGATCCCGGTGCCACTTGCAGTGAAAGCGCAGCAGGCTTTGCGCGCCGGGACACTTTTCGCTCTGAACGCACGCCTCCACGGCCGCCGGCTCCCTGCCCAGGTTCTCCACCTCAATGCGCGCGCCGCCGAAATACGGCATATACCAGCGGGCATACAAAATGCCGCCCACAAGGCCGCTTTGCCAGGTACAAAACGGGTTCATCTCTGTGGATGCGCCGAAAAAGTCACATACCGGCGCGCAGACGGAAGGCTCCTTTTCCCCGTCCCAATACATTTTGAGGATGAGGCGGCGCGCCAAAGCCGGATCGGCGACACAAAGCTGGAAGCTTGTGACCGCTCCCGGGCCGGCCGAAGAAAACAGCGTTTCGCTGCCGCCCGCGCCTACCAGGGCCGAAACACCGGGCGCAAACCCATGCATGCCGCGCAGGTGCAACCGCCTGTCCAGCGCGGCCAGGGCAATGCGGCCCGGCCTTGTGAACAGATCCCGGTAGGCGGGCATTTTTGTGCCTTCGGGGAAAACCGTATAGGTAAAATGGTAATACGCGCCCCAGCCCTTTGCCAGCTCTATGCGGATGGAGCGCTGAAACGGCACCGGGATAAAGCTGTTGTACCCGCGGGAGATATGGGGGCATACGTCTGGCGTATTTAAAGGGGCGAAATCGCTGCCAAAGCCGGTGAAGTAGCGGAGGAAGGGCGTATCCACGGCAAGCTCGCCGTCGATGTATATGCGCACGTGGCCGTCACCCGGCATGGCGGACCAGCTTCGCCAGATCACGCCGGGGCCATTCAATTCCACCGCCACAACGCCGCCGTCCTCCAGCTCGCGGATATAGCCCTTTCCATCGTCGTTGGCATCCCAATCCACATAGCGGCCTTCCTCCGCAAGATAGCGGGAGCGCCTGTCAAAGCTGGAAAAACAGCCGCTTCTCTCCCCTGGGGCAGGCTGTACGCTCAGCATGCGAAGATCGGTCAGCCGGCCAAGCAAGTCCTGATAGCTGAATTCCATCGTCCTTCCTCCCGCCAATTCATCATGCCATTGCCTGCGTATCATTCCCGGCCTTTAAGGCCGCGTCATCCGGCTTCCATATGCGCCGCCCGGTCAGGCCCGCCCGATGGCATGCCTTCCGTCCAGGTTCTTCCATCCGCCGTATGCAGGTAAGAATATACGATATTTGAAGGGCCGGATGCAACCCGCTCCTTTTGAAGCCAGAGCCAACGCATTTGAACCCTAGTTATTCCCATTGGCGATTCGGATCTTCCTCTTTGGGTCCAGGGCCCGCAGGCCCTGGTCGTTTTTAGGGGGATATGGGGAGTGCAGGGGGGGGTTTAGGGGGGAAATCGAAATCCCCTACTCCCTCCTGCGTCCTCGTCGCCCTGACACGACATATCCAAGGCATTTTTAACGTACATCGTATCGTTTTCAGGGGATTTCGCCCCTGCGAGGGCGACCAAAGGGCTTGACCGTCGCCCTTTAAAAACTTTCGGCTGCAAACATCCATAAAACAGGTTACAAATGCGGTTGCCCTGCTTTTGAAGCGCAGGGCAGTCTCATTTGAATTTTTTACTGGAAAGAGAGGATGCCTCCGAAGGTCCAGGGCGCACAACTTACTTTCTTTGTTTGCAACTTCTTTTGCCTCGATAAAAATCCAAATGAGACCGCCCTGTTTTGAAGCGTCCTTTTTCCATACCCGGCAATCATGCCCTTGGGTATCGGCTCAGGCGCATGGCATGACATCCCCCGGGGCCTGCGCACCGCCCCATTTTTCCATGCAAAACACCGTCCAGGCGAAGCGCCGGACGGTGTTTTGCCCCTAGGCGGAAAGCACGGACCCGAAAAACATCAGCGTCCTTTTTCCGAATCTTTACGAGCTTAATTTTCCCCCGTTCACATGCAGGATCTGCCCGGTCACATACGCGCTGTCGTCGCAGGCCAGGTACACGTAGGTTGGGGCCAGCTCAAAGGGCTGGGCGGCGCGGCCAAGGGGTGTATCCTTGCCGAACTGCTCCACATCCTGGGGCGAAAAGCTGGAGGGGATCAGCGG
Organism: Bacillota bacterium; assembly: GCA_023458835.1. GTDB lineage: Bacteria > Bacillota > Clostridia > Christensenellales > Aristaeellaceae > JAEWAH01. The sequence goes on along the minus strand of JAEWWY010000386.1, from coordinate 11,959 downwards.
CGTCCACACAGGACCCGGTGCCACAGCGTTGACCCTTATGCCCCGCTGGGCCAGCGACAATGCCAGGGATTTGGTGAAGGATACGACCGCGCCCTTGGTAGCGGAATAATCGATCAGCGTCTTATCCCCCGCATAGGCGGTGATGGATGTGGTGTTGATGATCTGTGCCCCCTCCTTCATGTGCTTCAAGCATGCCTTGGCCATGAAGAAGTAGCTCATCACATTGGTGCTGAACGTTACCCCCAGTTGATCGCCGGTAATATCCTCCAGGCTGTTTTGGGGATACTGCACGGCGGCGTTGTTCACCAGCACGTCCACGCGGTTGAGGGCCTTCATGACCTTGCCCACCGCGTCGAAGGCGGCCTGTTCCCCCTTTAAGTCGCAGGGCACCAGCAGGCAGTGGCGTCCAAGGCCTTCCACCATCTTTTGGGTTTCCTGGGCGTCCTTCGTTTCGTTCAGATACAGCACGGCTACGTCCGCGCCTTCCTTGGCGAAGGCCAGGGCCACCGCCTGGCCGATGCCGCTGTCGCCGCCGGTGATGATCGCGGCCCGGCCGGCCATTTTGCCGGCCCCCTTATATTGGGGGTTGTCCACGATGGGCTTGGGCTCCATGGCCCTTTGGCTGCCGGGCTGGGTGTTTTGATGCTGGGGCGGAAAGCCCTGGGGCGCTGCGGGCGCCTGCCCGCCGTATGTGGAAGAATTTTGCATAGGGCACCTCCGAATATGATCGTCGGTTTATGTTCCGCACAAGCCCCAAAGATTATGCGGCGGCCCCGGCAGGCGCATGGGACGGCTTGCATGGGATGCTTGAAAACACCCCCGGGCGGGAAACATGAAACGGCAACCGCAATAAAGCGAAGGAAGGGATACCCATGAAAAAAAATGTTCTGGCCGCGTTCTGCCTATTGGTACTGCTGCTGCTTTCCGGCTGCGCAGCACCCCAGGGGGGCGGCACCGCCGCAACACCGCCCGCCACCACGATGCCCGTTCCCGTTACCGCGCCGCCCGCCTCCCAGGGCGCCGCGGCGGAGCGGGTGGAGGATTACTTTCCGGCGGCGGCAGACGTACGCCTGACCTATGAGGGCGTGGGGAACGAATACGCCTCCTACGTATCCCATACCGAGTTTCAGGAGGGCAACAAGCTGCAATTGCGCATTGACAACGGCGGCACGGTGACCTCCCGGGTATACAAGTGGGAAAACGGCATGCTTTCGCGGGTCTTGTCCGTTCCAGAAGCCTATGTGCGGGAGAACCTTTTAAACGCCCCGGAAACGGAGCAGGACGTGCTGCTGAAGGAGCCTCTGACCGCCGGCACGGCCTGGGATTCAGCCGGCGGGCAGCGCCAGGTGACAGCGGTCAGCGTACCTGTGGAAACGGCTTCCGGCAATTATGCCGCGCTGGAGGTGACCACCCAGGGGAACGGATCAAAAACCATGGACTACTACGCAAAGGGTGTCGGGCTGGTTAAGTCCGTATTCCAATCAGAGGGCATGGAGGTGGTCTCCTCCCTGGAGCAGATAGAAAAGGATACGCCCTTTTTGCAGGTGGTGCGGCTTTACTATCCGGGTGCGGACGGTTCGGGGCGCTTCTACCGGGAAGTGCAGTTGGCCATGGCCACCAACATGACCCTGGCCGCCGCCGCGCAGGAGGCTTACCAGGCGGAGCCGGGGGGCAAGGCGGGGCACGTCTTCACCCCGGGCACCCGCATCCTGTCGCTGAAAAAGGGCGCCGATCATACGGTGCTGCTGGATTTGAACCAGGCCTTTGTCACCGAGCGGACCGGCAGCGCCGCCTACCAGGAAGGCGTACTGCACAGCGCAGCCGATACCTTCGGGGAGCTGTACCTGGCGGATAAGGTGCTTTTGACCGTGGAAGGCAAGCCCTACCAATCCGGCCAGTTCTCCATGAAGGAAGGCGAAGCGCTGGATGTGGAGCGGACGGAAGCGCAGATCATCATCGACTAATAAGGAAAGAAGGCCTCCGAAGGGCTGCCGCGCCCATCCCATACCGGCATAGATGCAGGAAGATGGCCCCGGAAGGTTCCCGAAAGCTCCCAAGCCTGACGGAGGATTGCCTGGCGGTGCGCCGGCTCAGCCAAACGGGCAAAAACGCCCCTTGAACCGTACCCCAGGCGCGAAATCCTTCTCTTTTTGAATAACCGGACGCATGCGCTTGCTGCGGCCGCCCCTTTTTGATATAAAAAATGCCGGCTCAAAAGCCGGCGGTCCTGGTCCTATATTCTTTAGTTGCTGGTAGGATATACGCGGCGATATTCAACATGCATATAATCCGCCAATCCCTGTTCCAGATGCCTTTGACGGCTGTGGTCATCAATCAGCAGCAGCACAAACATCAAAACCAGGAATACCAACAGTGCCATAAGACTTTTCCCCCTTTTTCAGGTCTGCGCGGTTCCTGCAAACGCCTTTGTCTGCAAGCAAATTATACCGCAAAACGCCAAAAAAGGGAAGGCGTTTTGCAAGAAATCCTGCATAATATTTTCAAAAATGCAACTTGCAAAATCTCCCGTATCTTGTTAAGAAAACATCAAAAAAACATGATATAATGCAGGATGACGGGAGGGAGATGCAGATGCGCGCAAAATGCATGGCGGCACTGATTTTCATGTTGATTCTGGTTACCGTTTTTTCAACCGCGCAGGCCGGTGCGCAGGCCGGTGCGCAGCCCTTTGCATCCATGTCCCGGCCGCCGGAAGACGTCCCCTGGCAGGCGCTTGGCGATCCGGCAGACGTGTATCTTGTGCATAAGGGCGATGCGGCGGTGTCCGTCCGCGCCCAGGCAAAAACCGGCGCCAAGGCGCTGTATTCCTGGCGGCGCTTTGCGCTGCGTTCCCCTGGTTATGCGCAGGAGGAATCATGGCACAGGGTGGCGCTGCCAAACAGGGACGGTTTTATACAGTCAGGCCTCACGCAGGTGCTGCCGGCGGAAGGCCGCCCCCGCTTGCGTTTCTATGCCAAAACCGCCCCTTTGGGCTATGTGTACATAGCCGCGGCGGGAGAGCTGCCCCTTTTGATGGAGATTCAAAATGGCGATAAGCGCCACCAATTGCTTTTGCCCGGCGATGGCATGTGGCAGCCCGTATTGCTTACGCTGGGGGCCGGCACGTACAAGCTTTCGGTATATGAAGCCGGCCTGTACGACAGGCCCGTGCGCCCGCTGTTTGAAACCTTCTTTGAAATGGCAGGCGCGCCGGAGGATACCCAGTTGGCCCTTCTATCCTCCCTGCATACCAATATGGAAGCCCACCCCGTCACGGTCGCGCTGGCGCGGTCGCTTTGCCGGGGCGCAGAAACAGATTTGGAGAAGGTCACGCTCCTGTGGGATTGGCTGATGGGCCATGCCGCCTACGACAAGCAGCTTGCCAAAACCATTCAATTCAGCGAGATCCCCGACGGGGACGCCTTTGTCCGCGGCGAAAAAGGCATCTGCTCGGATTACGCCGCGTTCATGGCGGTGGGCCTCAGGGCCGTAGGCGTACCTGTCAAGCACATATACGGCAAAAACCTGCGCACCGGGAACCAGCACGCCTGGAACGAAGTCTATCTGGACGGTAAGTGGCAGATCATCGACGCCACCATGGCCCAGTCCAGAGGGCCAAAAAAATTCCATGCCGAGGATGCGAAGCATTACGGCATGGAAAAAGGGCTGTGGGACGGCTTTCATTGATTTTTGAAGTTTTTGGCCAATACCCGCATGCCGCCCCAAAACAAGCTGGACTATCACGGGTCGCCAGGCGGGATCATCCGGCTCCCTGGGAATGACGCCTAATCCCTTCTCCTGGCCAGCGCCAGCAGCCTGAGCAATTGCAAAACAGCGGTGACAGCGGCAGCCACGTACGTCAGCGCGGCGGCATCCAGCACGGCCTTGACCTTGGGGGCTTCCTCCCGGGTGACATATCCGCCCGTTTCCAGCATGGTCATGGCCCTTCGGGACGCGTCATACTCCACCGGCAATGTGATGAAGGAAAACAACACCGACAAGGCAAACACCAGGATGCCGACAAACATCAGCGGCTCCCAATTGGCGATCAGGCCTACCAGGAACAGCGGGAAATAAAGCTGGCTGGAAAAGGATACGGCGGGCACCACGGCGTTGCGCAGCTTCATGGGGCCATATTCCTCCAACTGCTGCATGGCGTGCCCCGCCTCATGGGCGGCAATGCCCAGCGCGGCCAGGCTGTTGGACCGGTATACGCCTTCGGACAGGCGCAGCACCTCGGTGCGCGGATCGTAGTGGTCGGAGAGCATCCCCTGGGTCTGCTCCACCCGTACGCCGCTATTGTTGTTTTCCACAAGGATGCTGCGGGCTACCTCGCTGGCCGGGCGGCCATTGTAGGAGGCGACCTTGGAATATTTGGCGTAAGCGCTCCTGACCTTGTACTGTGCCCACAGGCCCAGCAGCAGGCCGGGCAAAATGTACAGCCAATCGTAAGGCGAAAAGAAAAAGGGAAGATACATAGCAAAACCTCCTGATGGCCGGAAAGCCAAAATGGCGGCAGAAAGACAGGTCCATACATAGCATAACGCAGGCCGGATTACTTCGCAAGATGCATTGTATAAAATGTCCGGATGGCTGCATGTTTCCCGCGAAAGGGGCGTTCAATCCCCACCGGGGATGATTTTAACCCTCCGGGCGCCATCCTGGGCCTTCGCGCCCCCCGCTTGAACCGAAAAAATGAAATGCTGGGAACAAAGAACAGGGCACAATCGTCGTATGATTGGAACAGAGGACAAGCATGCGGGAAAAGCCTTGTTCCGACAGCTTTCCCGCGAAAAAGTGCTTGCAATGGCATCTGTGAATCTATACAATGATGTTCAGGGAGCGAGGGGCGGCAAGGCGCCGCTCCGAGCAAGGAGGGAAGTCTGCCATGAGGAAAATGAACAGGCGCAAGACAGCATTGGCGGCGCTGCTTATCGCAACCGCGCTGCTGGTTTCAAGCTGCTACATGCAGGATCAGGACATTACCACAGGGGCCGCCAATCAAAACGCGGGCGATAACGCCCTGCCCTTTGCCACCCTCGGGCTGACGCCCACGCCTACGCCCTCCCCTACGCCCACGCCCGCGGCTCAGGGCGGTGTAAGCCAGCAAATCCCCCCCGAGAATTGGGGTGAGGTATTTTCCGATCCGCCTACGGCTACCCCCGGCCAGAATCAAAACCAAAATCAAAACCAGAACCAGAATCAAACCGTCACTTCCGCGCCCACCGCACCGCCCAAGACCGCCACGCCCAAGCCCCAGCAGAATGACGATGTGCTGCGCACAGGCTCCAAAGGCGACGCGGTAGAGCAGTTGCAGGAGCAGTTGAAGAAGCTGGGTTACTATACGGGATCTGTAGATGGCGATTACGGCATGGGCACCGCCAATGCGGTGGAAGCCTTCCAGGAAGTAAACGGCCTGAAGGCCGATGGCATCGCCGGGGCAAAGACCCAGGAGAAGCTGTACAGCTATTACGCGGTTCCCAAGCCGAAAAATTCCGGCTCCAATTCCAATTCGAATTCCAGCTCTTCCAACAGCACCCCCCGGCGGACCAATACCCCCAAGCCTACCGCCACGCCCAACCTTTCAAAAGCCCGCTTTTTAAAGCTCGGCATGTCGGGCAGTGACGTTCGGCAGGTGCAAAACCGCCTGATCGCCCTGGGGTACCTTGCCGGCAGCGCCGACGGTGAGTATGGCGGGGCCACCGAGGCGGCGGTCATCGCCTTCCAGAAAAAGGTGAAGGAATGGGACGACGGCATTGCCGGCCCCAAGACGCAGGAAAAGTTATTTGCCTCCAACGCCCCCAAGGCCAGCGGCGTGGCCGCCTCCGTAGGCACGTCCCTGAAGGAGGGCATGGATGGCGACGAGGTCCGCGCCCTTCAAAAGAAGCTGATCAGCCTGGGTTATTTGAAAGGTACCATTGATGGTGATTTCGGCTCGGGCACCAAGGCGGCAGTCACCGCCTTCCAGGAGAAAAACGGCCTGAAGGCCGACGGCATCGCCGGCACGGCCACCCTGAACAAGCTGTTTTCAGGGAATGCGGTTCCCGCCAGCGGCTCTTCCGGCGGCAATGGCAACCCCACATCCTCCCCCGCCGGCAACGCCGTGTACACCACGCTTCGGGACGGCGACTCGGGCGACAGCGTAAAAAGGCTGCAGCAGCGGCTCAAGGAACTGGGCTATTACACAGGCACGGTAGACGGCAAGTACGGTACCGGCACGGTGACGGCGGTGCAGTCCTACCAGGCCGTGAACGGGCTGACGGTGGACGGTGTGGCAGGCCCCGCCACGCAGCAGCGGCTGTATGGCGACAGCTCCAGCGCCAACAAAATATCCGGCTCCCTGAAACAGTTCGATGAGGGGGGCAACGTGCGGGACATGCAATACGCGCTGTACGAGCTGGGATATTACCAGGACGCCATCAACGGCATCTATGGGGAAAGCACCTACAACGCGATACGGGAATTTCAAATGCTCAACGGCTTGACAGTAGACGGGGTGGCAGGCAATGCCACCCTGAATCTCCTGTTCTCCATCCGGGCCAAACCCTCCACCGCCTCCACCCCCGGCGAATTTGAAACGCTGATGCAGGGCAGCGAGGGCGACAGCGTGATCATACTGCAGACCGCGCTGATCGATCTGGGGTATCTGGACAGCGGCGTTACCGGCGTATTTGACGAGGCGACATTCGTCGCTCTGAAATCATTCCAGCAGTACAACGGGCTGACGGTGGACGGCATCGCCGGGGCCAGCAGCCAGGAAAGGCTTTACAGCGACGAAGCCGTGCCCAATCCCTTAAGGCAGTAAAAGCATTGTTGCGCTATATTGATGAAAGCAGTTCCCCGATGGCAATCGTGCGCGGGGATGCTTTTTTTATTGCTCCGCCGCGGCGCTTTGCACATCCCCCGGCCTTTTCCTGCGCCGCAGATTGGGTATCAGCGACTGCAGCGTCACAGCCGCCACCACAAGCACAAAGCCGGTCAGCGCCAGGGGACCCGGCGCTTCCCCCAGCATCAGAAACACCCAGACAGGGTTCATGATGGGCTCCATCGTCAATATGACGGAAGCCGCCGTGGGCTCTGTTTTTTTGATGCCCTTGCCAAAGAGGATATTGGCCAGGCTGTACTGAACGAGCCCCAGGGCCAGCATTGCCCCCACGCTTTCCCAGGTAATGATAAAATGGCTGTCTGTAAACACAAACGGCAGGCAGCAGATAAAGCTTAAGCCGCAGCCGATGATCTGCCCATCCTCCGGCTGTGTTTTTTCCATACCGTTGATCAGGATCAGCGCCGCGAAGGTGAAGCCGGATATGATCGCCAAAACATCGCCCAGCGTTCCGCTGCCCCCAAGCTTGTCGCAAAAGGCCAGCACGCAGCCAACAAAAACCACGGCCGTAAGCGCTATTTCCACTGCGGTGGGCCGCCGCTTTTGCACCACGGTCGTATAGAGCAATATCAGGATGGGGGCAATGTACTGCAGCACGATGGCGTTGGCCGCCGTCGTCAACTTGTTGGAGGCCATAAACAGCGCGCCGGTCAAAAACATCGCCACGCCGGCGGCGATGTTGTGCCGTGAAAAGCGCACCGGCGCATACTGGCCCCTCCTGCGGCGAAGCTGCCGCAGGGCCAGCAAAAACAGCGTGCAAATCAGCCCCCGGATGGAAGCGATGGAAAAGCCGCCCCAGGGAATCAGCTTCACCAAAATACCCGCGGTGCTCCATAAAAGCGCCGAAGCGAGAATCATCAACTGCCCCGGGAGGGAAGATTGCTTTTTCATACGCTGTTCCCCAATTCTTTACAAGTCCCGCTCACCGCAGACCATCATACCAAATGCGCAGGTAGGGCGCAAGCTGTATTTGATGAGGAAAAAATTTCAAAAATATGGTTGACAAACGGCGGCCCCATGCATACAATATCAATGAACGAAAATTCACTGAACACACGTTCATTTAATTGAGAAAGGAAGGTCGTATCAATGTTAGCAAAGGTTAACATTATCGGCGCGGGCCTGGCGGGTCTGAGCACAGGCATCTGCCTTGCGCAGCAAGGGTTTGATACGGAAATATTCGAGCTGGCGCCCTGGGCCGGCGGCATGTGCACCGCCTGGACAAGGGGCGGCTACAGGTTTGACGGCTGCATCCACTGGATGGTGGGCACAAGGCCGGGCGATCCGATCCATCAACTGTACCGGGAGGTGGGCGCGCTGGACGCATCCACCCAAATCTACAGCGCCCCCTCCATACGGATGGAGATCGACGGCACGGCCTATGATATCCCCCTGGAATTCGGCAGGTTCAGGGCGCTGCTCCTGAAATACGCCGCGGGCGATGAGGACAAAATCAACTCCTTTCTGCGCGATATTGAGGCCGTGATGCGCGCCAGGCTTTCCATGGGCCCGCCCTCGAGCCTGAAGGAGGCCGTGGACTTTATGCTGTATGGCCGGGGCTTTTTAAAGCTGGCCATGAAGCATGGCAATAAAACGGTAGAAGAATACCTGCAGGGCATTCAAAGCGATAGGATCAAAAAAATCCTGTACCGGCTGATGGCCCCCTCATTCTCCGCGATGGCCATCCTCATGATGCTGGGCACGCGTATGAGCGGCAACGCGGGCTATCCCATAGGCGGCGCATCGGAAGTTGTTCGGCGCATGGAGGAGAAATACAAAGCCCTGGGCGGAAAGATCACCTTCAATGCCAGGGTGGATGAGATCGTCACGGAAAACGGCGCGGCCAAGGGCGTGCGCGTAAAAGAAACATTCTATGCCTCTGACTTTGTGGTGGCGGCCTGCGACGCCTGGGATACGCTGAAAAACATGCTGGGCGGAAAGTATCCCCATCCGCAATTGGACGCGATGCTGCAAGAAGCGCCGCTGTTCGGCCCGCTGGCCCTCGTATCCTTCGGCCTGGGTAAGCGCTTTGATATCCCCTTTGCGGTGACATGCGAATGCCCGGAGGGCATCAAAACCTCTCCCGATACGCAGGAATTTTCTCTGGCCCTGCGCTCCTTCGACTTTGATCCATCCGCCGCGCCGGAGGGCGCAAGCAGCGTGATGGTTATGCTGGGAGCGCCGCTTGATTACTGGCAAAACCTGCGCAATACAGACCATGGGGAGTACAAACAGTAAAAGCAGCTTCTGGCCGATGAAGTGGCGGACGCTCTGGAAAAACGCTACCCGGGCTTCAAGGATGCCGTCCGCGTGACGGATGTGTCTACCCCCGCCACCTATGTGCGGCTCACCAACGTGTACCGCGGCTCCTTTGAGGGTTTCCTGCCCGTTCCCTCCCTTTTAAAGCGCAACATTCAAAAAAACATTCCGGGCCTTTCCCGCTTCTATCTTTGCGGCCAGTGGACCACGGCCGGCGGGGGCATCTGCACCGCCGTAAACGACGGCAAAATAATTGCCCGCAAGATCGCAAAGGAAGCAAAATGAGCATGGAAAAGCAAAACAAGCGGGAGAAACAGCGGCTTGAGCGGCGGCAGCAGATTTTGGAATGCAGCCTGGATATGCTCATCAGCCGCGGCTTTGAGGCGATGAAGATCCGCGACATTGCCGGCAGGCTGAACATCAGCACAGGCCTTTTCTTCAACTATTTTGAGTCGAAGGAGCAGGTCTACGAAGAATTGATCAAAATCGGCCTGTGGGGCCCGACAAGCGTAATGGAGCTGAGCGGGACAGAGCCATCCCCTATCGCGCTGTTTGAGAAAATGACGGAAACCATCTTTGATGCGGTGAAATCCGATGCCTTCACCGGAAAGATGTTCCTGCTCATGATCCAGTCCATGCGCTGGGAAGCGGCACCGGAGGGTGTGAAGAAGATGCTTCAAAATTTCGATTTCATCACGCCCCTGCTTCCAGCCGTCGTAAACGGCCAGGCGCTGGGCCAAATCAAGCAGGGTGATCCTGTATCCCTCCTCATGGCGTATTGGGGCGCCGTGCAGGGGATCGCCCAAAGCTATGCGCTGAATACAGCCATCGCGCTGCCCGAAAGCAGTTGGGTAGTGGATATCCTAAGATCACGGTAAACCATCCCCGCGCACATAAAGAGCCGGGCTGCGAAAATGGCAGCCCGGCTTTACAATTTTCCTCTTTCGCAAGCATTTCACGCCGGATGGGTTTTCATGCTATAATAGGCCGGGCATAGCAGCCGGCAATTTCCCACAGGGCAAGGAGCGATCTCATGAAAACATTCCGGGATTTGTACCATCAGGCGGTAACCCTGGCGCTGAGCAACGATCTTGACACCCTCCCCCAGCATGGGGATTTTGATCCCAAGCAGTTGGATTGCCTGCTGCACCCGCAAAAGCATCCCTTGGTGATCAAGACAGGCACATGTACCTGCACAGGCGACAGGCAGCAGGAATGCATCCGCCGCTGCCCCTTCGGGGCCATCCGGCCGGCCCTAAGCGGCGGCATCGCCATCGACCCGGATCTATGCCTGGGCTGTGCCGACTGCATCGACGGCTGCGCGGAAGAAAAGCTGGCGGCCAGCACCGATATTCTCCCGGCTTTAAAGGCGGTACGCTCCTCCAGGAGCCTTGCCTATGCCCTCATCGCGCCCGCGTTCCTGGGCCAGTTCAGCAAGGAGGTCACACCGGGCAAGCTGCGTTCCGCTTTAAAGGCCGTGGGCTTTGACGGCATGCTGGAAGTGGCGTTGTTCGCCGATATTTTGACGCTGAAGGAAGCCCTGGAATTCGACAGGAATATTCAAACGGAGGCTGATTACCAGCTAACCAGTTGCTGCTGCCCCATGTGGATCGGCATGATCCGTAAGGTATACAATGAACTGATGCCCCATGTGCCCGGTTCCGTTTCCCCCATGGTGGCCTGCGCCAGGGCGGTGAAGATCCTCCATCCGGACGCGGTGACCGTGTTCATCGGCCCCTGTCTGGCCAAAAAGGCGGAGGCCAGGGAAAAGGATCTGGCAGGCGCCGTAGATTATGTACTCACCTTTCAGGAGGTTCAGAACATATTCGACCTGCTGGGCATCCGCCCGGCAGAGATGGCGGAAAGCGACAAGGACCATTCCTCCCGGGCAGGGCGGATCTACGCCCGCACGGGCGGCGTCAGCGAGGCCGTCAAGGAGACGGTGGCCAGGCTGAACCCCCACCGCCCCATCACGGTGCACACAAGGCACGCGGATGGCGTGCCGGCCTGCAAAACCATGCTGAATGACATCCTTTCAGGCAAGGGCGAGGCGAATTTCTATGAGGGCATGGGCTGCCGCGGGGGCTGTGTGGGCGGCCCCAGATCCGTTACCCCGGCGGAGGAGGGGCGGCAGGCGGTGAACGCTTACGGCGATGCCTCCCGCTATATCACCCCGGCGGAAAACCCTTATGTGATGGAGCTTTTGCACCGCCTGGGCTTCGATACCATTGAAAGCCTTTTGGAGCGGGATGAAATCTTTACCCGGCATTTTTAACCGGAGCGGGCCGTAGGGGCGGAAGCGGGCGCGCCGCATGCTTTTCTATTTGGCCGCCACGGGTATCCAGATTTCCACCTTGCAGATATCCGCCTTTTCATCCCAGAGAACAAATTTCTCAATGGTGGGCAGGCCGGACTTTTTGAACCTGCTCTGTGGCAAAAACTCGTGGTTGATGCGCTGCCAGGCTTGAAACAGCACCTGGCCGCTGATGGTGCCCGCGGCTTCAAACTTCAGCCATGGGGCGGGGGGATAAACGTAGCTGTCAAACCCAGACACGTCCTCCCCATCCCATTGGATGCCGCACATGTAATCGTTGCTGCCGTCCTCCAGGAACCCAAAACACAGGCCAAGGTCGTAAAAGTGGCCGCTGAGCTCCTTTAAAGCCTCCCCGCTGCCATCGCTTTTAACGATAGCCCAGGTGCCGCCCCCATAGGGCGTGGTGCGCCGTTTGCCGATGACCTTGAACCCTTCCCTTTCCATAAGCGTGTAATCCATTTTGTCAACCCCTTTCATTGCAAGAGCGAATGTCAAATGGCAGT
>JAEWWY010000385.1 GCA_023458835.1 Bacillota bacterium | reverse complement strand
ATAGGTCCAACCTTCCACCGGCGCGCCCAGCCGCACTCCGATAATTTTGCCCAGCCAGCCGGCATAGCACCTTTCCATGTAATCCGCGGGAATATTGCCCATAGGCCGCAGCCTCCTTATACGATTTTCAGTCCCTGCCCCACATCACTGTGGGGCAGGGACTGTACTGCCCGGTTCAGGCATGGCTCATTCGCCCCAAAGCGCCATGCGCTCGGTATACAGTCTGTTGATTTCCTCTTCCCACTGGCCGATACCCATTGCGCGGATCTGTTCCATCAATTGATCATACTGCGCGTCGAACTGGTCAGCCGGCGCCGCGACGCATTTGACGATCTGCTTGTTGTAGTAGTCGTTTACACGGGTGTAGATAACGCCTGTATCCGATTCGGGCGCCACAACCAGCCCGGCAATGTCGGTCACGTCCACCGAAATCTTCTGAAGGTCGGGGAAGTAATCCAGGCCGTCACGGCCGAAGCCCTCGTTGACCCTGCGCTCGGTTTCGGTCCACCATACCGAGGAATCCAGTTCCATGGCCACCCAGTCATATTTGTAATCGGGCGCGTTGCAGCCGATATAGGTCATCCAACCATACTTCCACAATCCGCGCTCCTCCTGGATGTTGACATTGTTGCCCAATTCGTCCCGCAGCCAGTCGGTGATGTAGACCTCGTTGCCGTTGACGCTGGCCGATTGCGTCTTGTTGACATCGATGTACCAGTCGATGTTCGGCGTACCGTCGTTCTTGCCTTCAAAGTCATAGTTGCCGTTGATCAGCATGAAACCTTCCTCGGTAGCCATATAGTTCAAAAACTGTATCAGCCGCACGGGGTCCTTGCAATCCTTGGAGATGGCCACGCCGCCGGACAGCGAACCGGCATACCGGGCATAGGTGCGGTCATCATCCGCCAGCGAATCATCCCGTTTCAGAAAGAACCATTCAAAGCGTTCATCGGTTTTGGCATCCTCAAGCACGCGGTTGGCATCCCATACCAGCCGGGTGGCCTCGCCGATGGTGGAGAATACCTGGCCGCCGGCCAGCTTGTTCTTCAGCATATCGGTTTTCATGACCAGCGCTTCCTGGTCCATCAGGCCCTCGGAATACAGCCGGTTGAGCAGCTGGAACAGATCCTTGGCCTCGGGCGCGGTGCGGGCATAGGCAAGCTTTCCTTCCCCCGTCAGCACGATGTCCCCATTGCCGGTTCCGCCGGTAGCGGCATTGGCTATATGCAGGAGCTCCGAAATCGTGCTCCCATCGGCCAGCGCCAGGGATATCGGGACCATGGCGCCGTCCTCTTCCTGATACTTTTTCAGCAGTTGGTACAGGTCTTCATACGTCTTGGGCTGATACCAGCCGTTCTTCTCCAGGAAGCCGGTGCGCAGAATGAAGCCGTTGCGGGTTTCGGGAAACAGCTCCACGCCCCCTACGCGGTACGCTGCCGGCAACTGATAGACGTTTCCGTCCGCGCTTTTCATCGTGGCGTATTTGTCGCCATAGTTGCGCAGCATCATGGGGCCGTGCTCCTCCAGCAGGTCCTGCAGGGGCAGCAGCTTTCCGGCCTCGGCCAGCTTCTCGCCGACGGGCGCGTTGTACAGCTCGATCAGGTCCGGCAGCGTATCGTCCGCGGCGAGCATGACGTTCAGCTTCTCGACGCCTTCCGTGGGCGGCACAACGAATTTGATGCGCACGCCGGTTTTGGCAAACATGTTTTCGGCGATGACGTTTTCGTCATACGGCGCTTTGAAGTTGGGGTCCAAGCTGAAATAGGTAAATTCCACAGGCGCCATGCCGGAGAAATCCACCGTTCCCTCGGGCGCGGCATACGCCGCCGCCATGCACGCCATCATCAGCGCGGCGCAAAGGGCAAGAATCCGCTTCATGTAACGAACCTCCTTGTTTTGATGGTTTTGATTCAGCGCCTTAAAGGCGCGTCCATCCTGTGTTTCATTCCTTGACGGCGCCAAGCAGCATGCCTTTTACAAAATAGCGCTGCACGAACGGATACACGCAGAGTATCGGTACGGTGGTAACGATGGTAATGGCCATCTTGACCGACTCGGGGGTAATGGTTCCCTTGCTCCGCAATTGGAAGCGGTATTTGGCCGCGTTGCCAAGCTGCATGGCCTCGGCCTGGCGGATGATCTTGACCAGCAGGTATTGCAGGGTGATCAGCCGGTCATCACTGGTAAAATACAGCGTATCGGTCCATGCGTTCCACTGGCCGACCGCTATGAACAGCGCGATGGTGGCCAGGATCGGCCCGGACAGCGGCAGTATGATCCGGAAAAACACCACCAGGTCATTCGCTCCGTCGATTTTGGCGGATTCCTCCATGGAATCGGGCAGCGTATCAAAATAATTACGGATTAGGATCATGTTAAAAGCGCTGACCAGCCCGGGCAGCACGTATACCCAAAAGGTATTGCTGATGCCAAGCCGCTTGTACAGCATGAATGTGGGGATCAGGCCGCCGCTGATAAACATGGTCATTACGAACATGCCGTTAAACAGCTTATAGCCGATCAAATACCGCTTGCTCAGCGAAAATGCCACCATGGACGTGCAAAACAATGCCGTGACCAGCCCGGCGGAGGTACGCATCAGCGTCATGACCGTGGCATCGTACAACTGCCCGTGCTGAAGGATCAGCGCATAGCTGCTGAAGGACCATTCCCGGGGCCAGATGGCGATGCCGCCCTTCATGGTATCCACCGCGTCATTGAAGGAGATGGCCAGCACGTGCAGGAACGGATACAGCGTGATTACCGCGATGAGCGCCATAAAAACCGTGTTGAAGGCGGTAAACATAAGATCAGGCAGCCTCTTTTTTCTCATAAGCGCCTCCTTAAAAAATACCGCGCTCGCCGATATGGCGCGCAAACCGGTTGGCTGAAAGCACTACAACAAAGCTGATCACGATGCGGAACATACCAACGGCGGTGGCGTAGGAGAACATGGTGTTCTTAAGCCCCATGGTATATACGTAGGTGTCGATCACCTCGGAATAGTCGCTTACGATCGGGTTGCCCAGCACATAGGAGGGCTCAAACCCGGCGCTTAAAACGCCGCCTGCGCTCATGATCATCAGCACCACAATGGTGGAGCGGATGCCGGGGAGCGTGATATGCCATATTCTTCGAAAGCGCCCCGCGCCGTCCACGTGCGCCGCCTCGTACAGCTCGCTGTTGATGGCGGAGATGGCGGCCAGATAGATGATGGCATCCCAGCCGGCTTCCTTCCAAATATTGATGCCGGCCACCAGGTACCAAAACGCCTTGGGGATGGAAAAGAAGAAGACCGGCTTTTGAATCAGGCCAAGCTGAATCAGCAGATCATTGATCAGCCCGTTGCTGGGCGAGAGCATCGTCATGAAAATGTTGCCCACGACGATATAGGATATAAAGTGCGGAAGGTAGGTGATGGTTTGCACCGTGCGCTTGAACATGAGGTTCCGGACCTCGTTGAGCAGCACCGCCAGGGTGATGGAGGCGGCCATGCCGCCGAAGATGTTCAGCAAACTGATGGAGATGGTATTGCGCAGGATCGGAAAGAATTGAAAGTCCCGGACAAAGTCGGAAAAATGCTTGAGGCCCACCCAAGGGCTGCCCAGCAGCCCCTTGGCGGGGCTGAAGTTTTGGAACGCCATCAGCCATCCCCATATGGGCAGGTAGCCAAATACAAAGCACCATACCACAAAGGGAAGGAGCATCAGCAGCAGGTAGCGCTGCTGAAAGGCCTTTTTACCAAACTGATGGATACGCCCCGGCCGCATTATGAGCATGGCGATACTTCCTTCTGCGCTGTCTTTTCATGCATTATAGCATGGCATTCATCCGCCCTTCCATAACACATATGTGACCGGTTGGTGGGTACGCGTCTGCCGGACGGTCCGGACAGGAACGGTTACAGGCATCAGGATGTGGGGATTGTGCTATTTTAGGTGCGGATTTTATTATTTCCGCCAGTGGGCGCATGCTATAATGGAAGCGTATCGGCTGGACAAGGAGGGCGGACATGCTTCGTATACTGTTTGTGGATGATGAGGAGCTGGAGCTGCGGGCGCTGGAGCAGGCGTGCCCTTGGGAATCCTTCGATATCCAGGTGGCAGGCAGCCTGACGGGCGGCGAGCAGGCGCTTGCCCTGTGCGCCGAATCGCCGCCGGATATCGTGCTGACCGATCTGCGCATGCCCGGCATAGACGGCATGGAGCTGGCACGGGCGCTAAAGCGGCTGTCTCCGCAGATACATATCCTTTTCATCAGCGCCTATGAGGATTTTACCGTCGCCCAATGCGCGCTGGAAATAGGGGTTGACGGATATCTGCTCAAACCCCTGGACCCTATGCAGTTGTTTTCGCTCATCCAGAAGATATTCGGGCTGGAAATGGAAAAGCAGATCCAGCGCGCCAGGGATGACAGGCTGGCCCGCATGGTACAGGCGGCCAAGCCGCTGCTGCAGGAATGGTTCTGGCTGGACCTTTTGCAGGACCGCCGGGCGGCCGCATCGCCTACGCTGGGCGAGCGGGCGCAAACGGTGGGCATAGCATTTCGTAACTATCAATATGTGGTGTTTTGCTGCCGTGTCCATGCCTGCCACCCGGCTGCGCTGACCGCCATTGAACTCCGGTCGCTTTTGCTGAAGGTAAGCAGCGCGCTGACCCCGTATGCCCCGGTCCGCATCGACTCGTCGCTATATGCGATCATATTGCCCTTTTCCCTTCTCCTGGATGACGCGATGATCAACGAAAGCGTGGAGCGCATGGCCGATACGCTGCTCACCCTGGAGGCGTCGGCGGGGTCCGGGCGGGCATGGACATTGGGCGCCAGCCTGCCGGGCGAATTGAAGGACATTTCACTGCTGTTCGGGCAGGCAGCCCAGGCGCTAAGCCTGTCGTTTCAGTTTGGACGCAACAAGCTGTATTGGTATGAGGAGCCTGCCGCCGTGCCCGATGACAGCAGCCTGGATCTTGGGCAGGTATTGGGACAGTTGGAATCGGCGCTGGCTGAAACCGATCTTGAGCATGTGGGCGAGGTGGTGGATGAGCTGTTTGCGGGCATCCGGCAGTGCTCCCAGGAGCATGTGCAGGCCATTTGCTTTGAAATCATCAGCCGCGCGATCAACCAGGCCGCCCAGGCCGGCATCGATACCGACTCGGTCATGGGCAGCCCCTCCATACTGTGGCAAAAGCTGTTGCACATGGATACGATTCTTGATATACATCAGTGGATGCGCAATGTGCTGTGCATGTTCGGCCACGCGCGAAGGCAGCAGCGCAAAAACGCCGGGCAGTCCTGCGTGGACGCGGTGCTGGATATCATACAAAGCGAATACATGCGCGACCTTTCCATAGGGGAGCTGGCCGCCCGGACCCACTTTGCCCAGGGCTATCTTTGCCGGGTGTTTAAAAACCGCACCGGCGACAGCATACTGACGGCACTGCTCAAAAAGCGCATGCAGGCGGCGGGCGAGCTGCTGAAAATGCCCAACAGCCGCGTCAGCGAGGTGGCGGCCGCGGTGGGGTTTTCCTCGTCCTCCTACTTCGTCAAGGTATTCCGCGATTACTATGGCATTACGCCGGGCGAATACAGGAGGTGATACCATGTGGTACCGGCGCAGCCTGTCGGTCAAGCTGCTGGGCACCATCGCCGCGGCGCTGTTTTTACCGCTGGTTTTGACCATTGTATGGACCGGGTCGGAGCTGTCCAAGACCATGTTTGGCCTGACGGAGGATTTGTACGCCAGCGCCCTGGGGCATGCGGCGGATAACCTGAACACTGAAATGGAATATATCAGGTCCATCTCCGACAGCTATTCCTTCGATCAACTGCTTCTGGCATACCTCTACGATGATTATCAGGTGGAGCGGCCGGTCGATATGCTGCTGGAGGCCCACAGCTACATCCGCAACAAGCTGACGGCGCCGACCATGGGGTTTGGCGCGCTGCACAAAGCGGTGCTGTACGTCAATAATCCCGGGCTATGGATCAGCGGCGGCTACCTGTATTCGATTGCCGAACTGGACCCCGATATCGTCGGGCAGATTGCCAAGGCGGGAAATGCCGGCTGGTGGACCGATGCCTCCACGCCCCTGCTTCACAAAACCTCCAGGTTTACCTATCTTCTGACCAATTCAATACCGGTGGTAACCTACAACCGCTTTCTTTACGATTCATTCGCCGCAGGCCGCGCGCTCCTCAGCCTGCAGCTTCCGCTCTCGCGCCTGTCGCAGTATCTGCCCGGCCTGCCCGGCATCAGCTACCTGATCAACCGGGATGGCATGACCCTGGCGGCATCCGGCGGCGAGCATACATCCCCCGCCTATTACCCGCACTTTGATAAGGTACGGGAGCAGGGCGGCCCGTTTGAGGAGAACGGAGGAGGCAGCGGCATGCTCATAAGCGCGCTGCGGCTGAACAACGGCTGGATGCTGGTCAACGAGATGCCCAGGGACAGGCTCTTTGCCAATGTGGACAAGGTACGCGACCTTTCATTGCGCATCGCGCTTACGATCGGCGCGGTGGCCTGCTGCATCATGCTGGTGCTCTGGCGGACGGTGCTACGCCGCATCAAGCTGCTGGTCCAAAAAATCGAGCGGTTTGCCAGGGGCGATCTGTCCCTTTCCGGTCAGCCCGCCGCCGGCCCGTCACGGGACGAAATGGAAATGCTCTCCGTGCGGCTTGACCAGATGGCCGGGCAGCTTGAAACGCTGATACATGAAAATTATGAGCTGGGTATCAAGCGTAAAAACTCGGAGCTGCGCGCGCTGCAGGCGCAGATCAATCCCCATTTTCTATATAATACGCTCTCCACAATCAAGTGGATGACCCTGGCCCACTCGGGCGAGGAGATCCGGGAAATCACCGATGCCATCGCGCGGTTTTACCGCATATCATTAAACCGCGGCCGGGATATCATCCGTGTATCCGAGGAGATCGAATGCACCAAGGCCTATCTGGCCATACAGCATTTCCGCACCAGCGGCCGCATCCAGGTGCATTGGCAAATCGGCGAGGAAGCGCTGGAGTATACGATCCCCAAGCTGGTCTTGCAGCCCATTGTTGAAAATGCGCTGCTCCATGCGCCGACAGACCCCCAGCCCATGACCATCCTGATTTCGGTGGGATTGAAAGACGGAATACTGGTGCTGTCCGTGACCGACGACGGGCGTGGCATATCCGAAGAAAAGCTGCGGGCGCTGCTGGAAGGCAGGTCCGCGGAAAATCCCTCCATGGGCTACGGGCTCAATAACGTATGCCAGCGGCTGGAGCTGTACTTTGGCGAATCGATATCCCTGGATATCCATTCAAAATCGGGGCAGGGCACCTCGGTGCGCCTGTTCCTGCCCGCCGCCCCGTCGGGCACGCTGGCGGAAGGCTGAGAGGATAAAGCAATGTTTGCCGGACTGCATATCCATCCTTTCGGACGGGGCGCAGCGGCCTTTCATTTACGGAATCTGCGGATTGTACAATCCCCGGCAGGAGAGCCAATAGGCGAACAATAATGTGGGGGCAATTGGCAATCGCCTGTCAAGTTTGATACCCTGTCCGCCGCGTGCGGGCGGTTGATAACCGCCCCTACAACGCAGTTTGTTGATTGCCCTCACTGCCAAAGCAAAAAAGAACCGGCAAGAAAAGCCAACAAACGCTTTGCAGGGGTAGGGGCGATGATCAATCGCCCGCGTTTTCCGGCCTGCGCATGTTCCGGCAGGGAAGCCTATCAACAAACCGCATCGTAGGGGCGAACTGCGCGCCCGCCTTGCATGCCTGGCAAGGCCTGCCTCTTTTCAGGGCAGAGGTCCAATGCAAACATTGCAGCATGGGCTGAAAACGGGCGTGGAGCAAAATTCCCCGATCCCCCATACGGTTCTTGCGCTGCCGCTGAGCGGCGCGGTTGACAAATCATCAGGGGGCCGCTATAC
>JAEWWY010000384.1 GCA_023458835.1 Bacillota bacterium | reverse complement strand
GTCCAGGGGCGGAGCCCCTGGTCGCGGGGGCAAGGGCGGTAAGCGTGCTGCCGCGGAGGCGGTAGGGAATATTCAGCGGCAGGGTAATCTTGTCATGGCCGTGGCCCGCGTGGACGGATTGCAGGATGGGCTTGCCCGGCGGAAGAAGCTCGGAGAATATTTCCTGCAAGGTAAGGGTGGGCTTGCCGGGATCAGCTTCACAGCCGGTGAAATCGCCCAGGATAAAACCCGCGCACTTGCCAAGGAGGCCCGCGTTGCGCATCTGGGTGAGCATCCCGTCGATGCGGTAAGGCCTTTCGCCCACATCCTCCAGCAATAAAAGCCTGCCGCTAAAATCCGGCAGGTATTCCGTGCCAATCAGGCTGTTCAAAACAGTCAGGTTGCCTCCGGTAAGGATGCCCTCCGCCTCCCCTTCCCGAAAGGCCTCAAAGGCCGTTCCATCGGGGTTTTCCACAGGCCCCAGGGGGCCTGCTTCGCTCATGGCCTGTAGCCATCCCGCCCTTCCTCTGTCCTCCCGCAGCCCGGCCGGCCAATGGGCGCCGGCCATGGGCCCATGGAAGGTCACAAGGCCGCACTTTGCCTGAAAGGCACAGTGCAGCGCGGTGATATCGCTGAACCCCACAAAGGGCTTGGGATTTTCCCGGACCGCTTCATAATCCAGCATAGGCAAAAGCCTGGCCGCGCCATAGCCGCCCCGGAGGCACACGATGGCGTCGATGCCGGGGTCTTCAAACATCCTGTTCACGTCTCCGGCCCTTAGGATATCGCTTCCGGAAAGGTAGCCCCGCTGTTCATGGAAGCTTTGCCCCACAATGACGGAAAAGCCCATATCTTCAAGCAATTGAATGGCCTTTTGCCTGTTTTCCTCCTCATAGACAGGGCTGGAAGGCGCGATCAGACCAATGCGCGCGCCGGGCTGCAAGGAGTGCGGAAGGATTCTTTCGGGCATGGCAATCTTCTCCCTTCTTTGCATGGCTTTCCCTTCCCGGGCCCATACTAGGACCGGATATCTGTCAAGGAGGATACCATGCTAACTGTATTTTTGCGCTCTGTGATTCTGTTTTTACTGGCTGTGGTCTTTGTCAGGATCATGGGCAAGCGGCAGGTGGGGCAATTGCAGCCCTTTGAACTGGTGGTGGCCATCCTGATCGCGAACCTGGCCGTTACGCCCATGGCGGATGTAGGCACACCGCTTCTATATGGCATGGTGCCCATGATGGGGCTGGTGGTGCTTCATGGCCTGTTTATACTGATCTCCATGAAAAGCCAGAAGCTGAGGGAGATTTTCAGCGGCAAGCCCACGGTGCTTATCAAGAACGGCGTCATTCAGGTACAGGAGCTGGAGAAGCTGTGCTTCAACCTGAATGACCTGCTGGAGGAGCTGCGCACCGGCGGCGTGCTGAACCTCGCCGACGTGGGCACCGCCATTATGGAAACAAGCGGCAAGGTCACCGTTTTCCCCAAAGCGCAAAAGCGGCCCGCCACGCCGGAGGACCTGTCGATTGCCACGGGGTATGAGGGCCTGCCCATGACGCTGATATTGGATGGCGTGATTGAGAAAAAAAACCTCACCACGGGAAAGATCCCGGAGGAGTGGCTTTTGAACAAGCTGAAGTACCACGGCTTTCCTTCCTGCAAGGATGTGCTTCTGTGCAGCCTGGATACCAGCGGGAAAATGTTCATTCAGGGCAGGCACGCGGACCAGTCGCTGCTTGTGGACGCCGTGCCCCCCGGCGGAATAGGATGGTGAGGCAATGAAAGCTACCGCGTGGACCGTTGCCATACTGGCGGTTCTGATCGTTGCCATAGGCGTTGCCTCCGCCGCCATCAGCGCCAGGGTTTCCCAAGACTTTTCCAAGGACCTTGACATGGCGGAGGAAAGCATCCGCAAAGGGGATTGGGAAGAAGCCAAGCGCGCCGTGGACGCCATGAAGGACGAGTGGGAGGAAACCTGCGAATGGCTGCAGTTCTGGGTCAATCACGGGGATACGGACGATGTGAACATGGCCCTGGAGCGGCTGGTCGCCGCCATTGAGGTACAGGACAAAACCTTCAGCCTGATCACCAGCGCGGAATTGGGCGAATCGCTGCGCCATATCCACCACCGGGACGCGCTTCGCATTGGCAATATACTTTGAATATCACTTTCGCTTGAGCGTGATCACGTGCAACTGGGGCGGCGCAAACAGGCGCACAGGCACCCAGGAGGTGCCCACGCCGTTGGAGACCAGGATGTTTGCCCGGCTTTCCTGGACCCAGCCGGAAAGATACCGGTCGGACACCCGGGTGAAGGTGCGGAATACGGGCTGGCCAAAGAACGTTACCTGCCCGCCATGGGTGTGGCCGCACAGCGCCAGGTCAAACCAGTTGGCTGATCCTTCGCTGTTTCTGGTGGCGAAGGCTTCCGGCAGGTTGTCCGGCGAATGGGTGAGGAAGATCACAAAGTCATCCTCCCGCATGGGGAAAGCGACCTGGCTTATTTGAGGGTGGCCGTTATTGTAGTCGTCCACACCGCACAGGTACAGCACCGAAGTGCCTACCCGGACCTCTTTTGTATCATTCACCAGCGGCAGTACGCCGGCGTTCAGCATCGCGCTTTGCAGCGCGTTCAGATTGCTTTCCGGCAGAGTGCGGTCATGGTTGCCCACCACCCCCGCCACCAGCCGCCGGGCCTGCATTTTGGGCATGCTGCGGAAAAAGGCCACCGCTCCGTCCGAATCCTCGGCGTAATCGCCGCCCAGGAGCACCAGGTCCGCATTCAGCGCATTGATCCTGGCAACCAGCGCGTTTACCCGGCTTTGGGAAAAGAACGGGCCCTGATGGATGTCCGACGCATAGACGATGGTCAGCCCGTCCAGCCCTGGGTCCAGGCCGTTTATCTCCAGCGTTTTTTGTTCCACATACAGCGTTCTTGCCTGATAAAAGGGATAGATCAGCGCAAAAG
Source organism: Bacillota bacterium (assembly GCA_023458835.1). GTDB lineage: Bacteria > Bacillota > Clostridia > Christensenellales > Aristaeellaceae > JAEWAH01. Next base: position 9,630 of record JAEWWY010000384.1, on the reverse strand, counting down.
CCAATAAAGCAAATGCGATCAGCCGGCTCAGGCAGCCGCCCCGGCGGTGCTTTCCCCGGGCCATGGCGTTACCCTCCTTTCGTCTTTACAGCAAACGGAGTATGAGCGGGATGGTCAGGATCGACAGCGCCGTACTGACCGCCACGCTGCGGGAGCCCAAGCGGCCGTCGCCCTTGTAATATTCCGCCTGCATGGCGGTGGCGGTGGCGCCGGGCATGGCGGAGCACACCAGCACCGCTTCCCGGACGCCCTGGGGCACGCGCAGCAGCACAAGCGTGAACCATATCGCCACGGGAAATATGATCAGCCGCATCAGGCAGGAAAAAAGCAGCATGCCGTCCTTCAGGTCCGAGGGCACAAGATCCGCCAGCCTTCCGCCGATGACAACCATAGCAAGGGGCGTGGTGGTATCGCCCAGCATGTTCATGGCGTCCAGCGGCACCTTGGGCAGGCGGATGGACAGGGCAAAGCATAGTATGCCCAGCACCACGGCGATCAGCGTGGGGTTCAGCAGCGCTTTTTTCAGCGACAGGCCCGATCTGCCCGCGTACAAGTATACGCCGACGGTCCAGGTCATAAGGTTGAAGGCGGCCACATACATAACCGCATAGATCATCTTCTCCTCGCCCAGCGCCGCCAGGATCAGCGGATATCCCATATATCCGCAGTTGGAGAACATGGCCATATGGATAAATACGCTGCGGCGGGCCGCCGGCTCCTTCCTGGTATAGAGCATCGCGGCGGCGCCGCACAGGAACATGCTGATCACGGCGATCACAAACGTTTCGGCCAGCTCGCCCATCTGGCCCGGCAATGCGTCCCGCTGCAGCTTGGCAAATGTAAGGCAGGGCAAGGTGAAAAATAAAACCAGCTTGTTCAGCCCGTCGAAAGCGCCCCTGTCCAGAATACGCCCCCGGGCGGCAAAATACCCCAGCGCCAGCAATAAAAATAATACGGCCACCTGGGAAAGCACCTGCATAAGCGCACCTCTTAACCGAACGTGTTGACACGCTCATGTCCCACATTGTACACTATTTTCATCTTGTTGGAAAGGAGCCGCCTATGCAACCTGATTTCATCACCCTTGATCCCTGCCCGCTGCTTTCGCCGGTGCCTGTCGTCATGGTAAGCTGTGCCGGTCAGGAGGCAAGACCGAACCTGATCACCCTGGCCTGGGCCGGCATGGTATGCTCCGACCCGCCCATGCTGTCCATCAGCGTGCGCAAAAGCCGCCATTCCCACGGCCTGATCGAATCCACAGGCGAATTCGTAGTCAACCTGGTGGATCAAAACCTGGCAAAGGCCGCCGATTATTGCGGCGTGAAAAGCGGGCGGGACGTGGACAAGTTTGCCGCCTGCGGCTTAAACGCCATCCCGGCCCCGCCGCTTGACATTGCCCCCGCCCTGCAGGAAGCGCCGGCCTACCTGTGCTGCCGCGTGGAAAAGATTCTGCCCCTGGGCAGCCATGACCTGTTCCTGGCCCGCATCGTCAGCGTGTCGGTCAACCGTTCCTTCCAGGACGAAAAGGGGGGCCTGCGCCTGGATACGGCAGGATTGGTGGCCTATAACCATGGCGTTTACCAGGCGCTGGGCGACGTGCTGGGCTTTTTCGGCTATTCCGTGGCCGGGGAGAAGGTATTGAAAAAACGCATGTCGGTTTACAAAGCGAAACCGAAGAAGCGCTGAAGCCATTTTTATGGTATACTGACAGCAGAATACAGGAAGGGAGGGCTTCCATGTGATGCCGCTCATTTGTCCCGGCTGTGGCGGCCGGATGGATATCGAGGCGGAAAGGGAGCTTGTCCCTTTTTCCTGTCCATATTGCGCAAGCCCGCTTACGCCGCAAAAGAACGGTCAGGCGGTGGTTTTGAAGGCTTCGCCCGCGCAGGTAAAGATGCCTTCCCGCATAGGGGAGGATATTCCGGGGCTTTTGCGCCGCGCGCAGGAGGAGAGCGACCCCAAAAAGCGGTATGCGCTCCTTCAAAAGGCGGAGGAGGCGGCCCCCGAAAACCTGCGGGTGCAGCTTGCGCTGCTCCTGCACGGCCGGCTGCATGAGCGGGACGGGCGGAAAATTGATTTTTCCGTAATCAAGTGTTACCTGCTGCACGCGTTTGAGGAGCCGGAGGCCTACCCGCCTGCCAGGCGGGAGGAGATGTTTCGGGAACTGTTTTCACAGGAACGGCTCGTAAAGGCCATGGACATGGCGCCCGATGGGAAAGGCTTTTTGAGGGAATACCTGACGGCGCTGTCCGGCGAATATATCCACCTGTTCCTTCGGGGCAGCAGCCGCCATATGAAGCCTGTTTTCGGCTTTGCGCCGGCGGGAAAGCCCTCCCGGCTGCTGGCTGCCCCGGCGGCGGGCATGATCCGCCGCATGGCCGGGGAGCAGGCGCTGTCCGGGGATCAGCGGGAGATGCTTGCCGGCGCCTTTTATCAGGCTTACGTAAATGAGTTCCAGGGTGAGACCGCCTATTTGGACGAGGCCTTGGGAACCTTGCTTGAACAGGTCAAGATTTGACAGGAGAGACGGATGGCAAGAAAACCGATCAAACAACAGGGCAGATTTTATTCCGTGCTGCGCAAGGTGCTGGAGCGGGCGCTTCTTGGCCTGCTGGCAGCGGTATGCATCGGCGCGTTCTATCTGGCCGTGATCCTGGCGGAAGTGCCCGCCGGCCAGGGGGCGCCGGAGGCCACCTCCGCCCCGGCTGTGACGCTTTCCGCCGAGCAGCCCAGGCAGGTAAGCTCCCCCAATGATCTGAACCAACTGGTGGAGCACTTCCCGGCGCCTGCGCTGGCGCTTAAGTCCAACACACCGCTTGTATTTGCCGGGGGCCTGGTGAACGACGTGGCCTATCAGGGCTCCTTTGCCCGGCTGGTGACGCTTACCTACCAGACGCAAAGCGGAGAAACGCTGACGCTGCACAGCATTTACCCGGCGGATGCCTTCTCCCTTCTGCCCGGCAAGGGCTACTCGCTGAAGGATACCCTCACCGCCGTGCTGGCCGGCATGACCGCCGTGCGGATGGAAAATGCCGATACGGTGCGCCTGCATGTACAAGGGGAAAACGCGCTGTACGCCTTTACCGCGCCGAAAATGGCGGAAGAGGCGCTCAGCGAAATTTTCCGCCAGGCAACTCTGGCAAAGCCTTAAACGGAAGCGAATAACCGTACAAAAGGAAAGGATGAACCTCCCCCATGGAAACCCAAACGAAGACCCTGAATACCGGTAAATTGCTCCGGCGGTTTGCACCTTATTATAAAGGTTATATGGGCACCGTGATTTTTGACCTCTTTTGCGCGGCGCTTACCACGCTGTGCGAGCTTGTGCTGCCCCTGATCGTGCGCAGCATCACCAACCAGGCCATTGATGATCTGGCGGGGCTGACGGTGAACTTTATTTTGAAGCTGGGCGGCATTTATATTTTCCTGCGCCTGATTGACGCCGCCGCTGCCTATTACATGGCCTCCGTAGGCCACGTCATGGGCAGCCGCATCGAAACCGACATGCGGCGGGACCTGTTCGCCCATCTGCAGCAATTGTCCTTTTCCTATTACAGCAATACAAAGGTGGGCCAAATCATGGCCCGCATCACCGGCGACCTGTTTGAGGTCACGGAGTTTGCCCACCACTGCCCGGAAGAATTTTTCATCGCGGCCATCAAGATCACGGCCTCCTTCATTATCCTGGCCGGCATGAATCTCTGGCTGACGCTGATGGTGTTTATCCTGCTGCCCCTGATGCTGCTGTTTACGCGCATCTTCAACAAGCGCATGCGCAAGGCCTTCATGGATTCCCGCCACCAGGTGGGCGAGCTGAACGCCCAGGTGGAGGACAGCCTGCTGGGCATCCGCGTGGTGAAATCCTTCACCAACGAGCCCATGGAGGAGGAGAAATTCCGGGACGGCAACCAGCAGTTTCTGCAGACGAAGCGGGAGGCCTACAGGGCCATGGCCGGCTTTCATACCACCACCCGCGTCTTTGACGGGCTGATGTATATCCTGGTAGTGATCGTCGGCGCGCTGCTGATCATCGGCGGGCAGATCACCCCCGGCGATTTTGTGGCGTATCTGCTGTACATATCCACATTGCTCACCTCCATCCGCCGCATCGTGGAGTTTACGGAACAATTCCAGCGGGGCATGACGGGCATAGAACGCTTCTGCCAGATCATGGACGCGCCGCTGGAGATCAAGGATGCGCCCGGCGCCGGGGAGCTTCAAAACGTCAAGGGCGAAATCGGCTTTGAAGATGTCAGCTTCGGCTATTCCGATGATGACAAGCAGGTATTGGCCAACCTGAACCTTCGCGTAAAGGCCGGGGAAAATGTGGCGCTGGTAGGCCCCTCCGGCAGCGGAAAGACGACGCTGTGCAACCTGATCCCCAGGTTTTATGATGTGACCTCCGGCCGCATCACTGTGGACGGGCAGGACATCCGCGGCCTCACCCAAAAGAGCCTGCGGGAGAACATCGGCCTGGTACAGCAGGAGGTATACCTTTTCTCGGGCACGGTGTATGAGAACATTGCCTACGGCAAGCCCGGCGCCACCCGGGAAGAGATCGAAAGGGCCGCGAAACAGGCCGGGGCCCATGAGTTCATTAAGGAGCTGCCGGAGGGGATTGATACCTTCGTGGGCGAGCGGGGCGTAAAGCTTTCCGGCGGCCAGAAGCAGCGGGTATCCATCGCCCGGGTATTCCTGAAAAACCCCCCCATCCTGATCCTGGACGAGGCCACCTCCGCCCTGGACAACGAAAGCGAGCGGCTGGTGCAAAAATCCCTGGAATCGCTGGCCAAGGGCCGTACCACCTTCACCATTGCCCACCGTCTGACCACCATCCGCAACGCCACGGTGATCTGGGTGCTGACCGACAAGGGCGTGGAGGAGCAGGGCACCCATGCGCAGCTTATGGAAAAGAGGGGCGTTTACTACAGCCTGTACCACATGTATACGGAGGCGGTGTCATGAGCCTGATTCCGAGAATTGCCGGGGAATGCGATGTGCCGGCCCTTTGCCGCCTTTTTGAGGCGGGCATCCGGGACATGGACGAAAAGGGGCTGGACCAGTGGCGCTGGGAGGTATACCCCAGCGAAGCGGTGCTCATGGAGGATGTGCAGGCGAAACACCTGCACCTTATGGAGGAAGGCGGAGAAATCCTGGCCGCTTTCACCATTAATGAAGAGCAGCACCCCCTGTACCTGTCGCTGCACTGGCATTTCGGCGTGCGGCCTGCCGTTTTGCACCGGCTGGTGGTAAGCCCTGACCGCCAGCACCAGGGCCTGGGCCGGGAAACCATGGCCCATGTGGTCCGCATCGCAAGGGATCTTGGCTATGACAGCCTGCGCCTGGATACCTATTTGAAAAACACCCGGGCCATGGCGCTGTATGAGGGAATGGGCATGCGCCGCGTAGGCCAGGTGAAGTTTGACCACCGGGCGACGCTTTTCCAATGCTATGAAATGGCCCTGACGGAGGAATGCCCCCTTTTGCCGCTGAAGATGCGGCCCCACTACCGCTACGCGCCGGAATTGCCCTGGGGCGGGGACAAGCTCAAAACCCTTTTCGGCAAGGATCTTCCCAATGACCGCACCGGGGAGAGCCTGGAGATCAGCGTGATCCCCGGCAAGGAAAGCCGCGCGGAAGGCGGCGAGGAGCTGAGCGGGCTTTTGGAAGCCTATGGAGAAAGGCTGCAGGGCACGGGGATCAGGGGACCGTTCCCCCTTTTGCTCAAGCTGCTGGACGCCAAGGATGCCCTGAGCGTTCAGGTGCACCCAAACGACGCGTACGCCGCGGCGCATGAAGGCGGCAAGCTGGGCAAGACGGAGGCCTGGGTCATCCTCCAGGCGGATCCCGGCGCGGAGCTTGTATACGGCCTTGTGCCGGGCGTCACGCGGGAGGCGCTTGAAAAGGCCGCCCGGGAGGGGGCGGCGGTGGAAAAGTATCTGCGGCGCGTGCAGGTGAAGGAAGGCGACGTATGCTTTATTCCCGCCGGCTGCGTCCATGCCATCGGCGCGGGGATCGTGCTGTATGAAATTCAGCAATCCAGCGACGTGACCTACCGCTTTTATGATTGGGACAGGACGGATGCAAAGGGCCAAAAGCGGGCGCTGCACATACGGCAGGCGGTGGATGCGGCGGATTTATCCTTCCGCCTTGATCCCGTGCATCGCACTCCGGGCACGGATGTCCAGCCCCTTTTGCGAAACGGCGTATTTGAACTGGACAGGCTCCATGTATCCGGAGATTTGCAGATATCCCCCGATCCCCGGCGCTTTGCCTTTTTGACCGCCCTGGATTCGCTGCTGTTAAGCTGGGAGGGCGACGCGCTGGAGCTTACCAAAGGCGACTCCGTGCTGCTGCCGGCGCGCCGGCCCGCTTTGAAGCTGCAGGGTGTGGGGGAGGCGCTGTACGCGGCGCCGGCATTGAAAAGCATTTGAAGGTTTTTACGCGGACGGGCGGGGAAAGGCAATTTTTTAACATTGCCTTCCCCGCCAATTTTATCGCGCGTTGTGCAGCGCATACTGCTTGGGGGTGATGCCCACCATGCGGGTAAAGAGGGTGACAAAGTTGGTGTAATCGTTGAAGCCGCTTTGCTCGCAGGCTTCCGCCACGGTGCTGCCCGCGCCCAGGCGGGCCTTGGCGATGCTGATGCGCCGGGCCGTGATGTATTTGTTGATGGTAGTGCCTGTTTCCGCCTTAAAAATGCGGCAGATGTAGGCCTGGCTCAAAAACATGCTGCCGGCCAGCACGGAAAGGGTGATCCGCTCGCCGATGTGGGCGTTGATATAGGCTACGATCCTTTCCGCCACAGGGTGGTACTGGTATTCCGCGGCCTTCTCCTCCTCCGCGCCGTACAGGCGGTTGACAAGCACCATCAGCTCGGTAAAGAGGGCGTTTTCCATCAGGTCGGCGCCGTAGCCCTTTACCTCCTGCAGCTTGTGGATCAGGTACAGAAAGCGGCTCTGGCTTTCCGGCGGCAGGGACAGCTTGCAGCCCAAATGCCCCTCCCGCCGACGGAAGCACCCGGTCAGATCGGTTTCGCGGCTGGACAGGGACCTTAAATAGTCCGGATGGATGGACAGCACGATCCTTTCGTGGGCATCGTCATCCACCCGGGAAACGCAGTGGCTTTCATAGTTGTTGATCATAAACAGGTCGCCGGGGTTTACGGGGTAGCAGGTGTTGTCGATCAAGAACTGCTTGCCCCCGGAGATGGAATAATACATCTCATAGCAGTCATGGATGTGCATGGCCATCGTCTTTTCTTCCTGCAGAAGATGGGCAATGGCGAACCTGCGGCCCTTTAAGCATTTTTCAATGGCCTCGTGGCAGGAGTACATTTCCTTCATACGCATCCCCCTTGGGGCTATTATATCAGATACCCAACATTCACGGCAACATATACAAAGATTTTCGCATTATTAAATGGTATAATGAATTTAAAACTGGATAACCAGCCAACCGACAGAGGAGGAAAGCCTATGGACATCAGATACTCAGCCAATCAGCGGGATTTCAAGCGCTACACCACGGAGGAGATGCGCCGGGAATTCCTGATCGAAACGCTTTTTGTGCCGGATCAAGTCACCGCGGTATACAGCCATGTGGACAGGATGGTCACCCTGGGGGTGATGCCGGTGGCGGAGAAGGTGCCCGTCAGCAAGGGCATCGATGTATGGAAGCGGTTCGGGACGAACTTTTTCCTGGAGCGCCGGGAGATGGGCCTTTTCAACCTGGGCGGAAAAGGCGCCGTTACGGTGGATGGCGCCGTGTACGAGCTGGGCTACAAGGACTGCCTGTACATCACCAGGGGCGCCAGGGAGGTTTTCTTCGAGTCCCTTGAAAGCGGCAGCCCCGCCAAGTTCTACATGGTCAGCGCCCCGGCCCACACCGCCTATGAAACCAGGCGCATCACCATCGCCGAGGCGGCCAAAAAGCCCATGGGCTCGCTGGAAACCAGCAACAAGCGGGTCATCAACCAGTTCATCCACCCCGACGTACTGAAAACCTGCCAGCTTTCCATGGGGCTTACGACCCTGGAGCCGGGCAGCGTATGGAACACCATGCCCGTGCACACCCACGAGCGGCGCATGGAGGTGTACTTCTATTTTGAGATCCCCAAGGACAACGTGGTCTTCCACCTGATGGGCGAAAGCAGCGAGACCCGCCATATCGTCATGCAAAACGAGCAGGCGGTGATCAGCCCCTCCTGGAGCATCCACGCCGGGGCCGGCACCTCCAACTATTCCTTTATATGGGCCATGGGCGGGGAAAACCTGGCCTTCAACGACATGGACGCCATTGCCACCACCGACCTGCGTTAAGGAGGATATGCTATGGGACTGAATATGTTTGATCTTACCGGCAAGGTCGTCTTGGTCACCGGCGGCTCCTACGGCATCGGCTATGCCATCGCCGGCGGACTGGCCGCTTCCGGCGCCACCATCACCTTCAATGACATCAACCAGGACCTGGTGGACAAGGGCCTGGCCGCCTATAAGGCCGACGGCATCGATGCCCGCGGCTATGTGTGCGACGTGACAGACGAGAACGCGGTGAATGAATTGGTGGCCAAAATCGAAAAGGAAGTGGGCGTCATCGATATCCTGGTGAACAACGCCGGGATCATCAAGCGCATCCCCATGACCGAGATGTCCGCGGCGGATTTCCGCCAGGTGATCGACGTGGACCTGAACGCGCCCTTTATTTGCGCCAAGGCGGTGATCCCCGCCATGATCAAGAAGGGCGGCGGAAAGATCATCAACATCTGCTCCATGATGTCGGAGCTGGGCCGGGAAACGGTATCCGCCTACGCAGCGGCCAAAGGCGGCCTGAAAATGCTGACAAGGAACATTGCCAGCGAGTACGGCGCGTTCAATATCCAGTGCAACGGCCTGGGACCGGGGTATATCGAAACGCCCCAAACCGCGCCCCTGCGCACGCCGGAGCATCCCTTCAACAAGTTCATCCTGTCCAAGACGCCCGCCAACCGCTGGGGCACAACGGAGGATTTGGTGGGCCCGGCGGTGTTCCTGGCCTCGGCCGCCTCGGATTTTGTGAACGGCCACATTCTGTATGTGGACGGGGGCATACTGGCCTATATCGGCAAGCAGCCGTAAGACGGCCATGATAGAAAGCGGCCTGCGCCGAATTCGCGCAGGCCGCTTTGCGTTGGGATGATATACGGCGGGAGCAAGCCCCGCATCAATGCATCGGTGTTTTGACGCAGCGGCGGATGGGGTAGCCGGCACGGGCGGGCGATGGATCATCGCCCGCACTGGGGCCTGATGCCATCCTCTCGCAGCACGGAAGGAACCGGCCCAAGAGATAAAACAGGGCGGCATGGAATGCCGGGGGCCCAAGCGTATTTTTACCGCGGCGGGCGGGCGAACATAGTTCGCCCCTACATTAGATTGGGGGTGTTGGCCGCATTTCCGGAGTGCATGAAGGCCGGAAGAAAAGCCAGCATGCGCTTTACAGCGGGCGAACACAGTTCGCCCCTACATTAGATTGGGGGTTGGTGGCCGCATTTCCGGAGTGCATGAAGGCCGGAAGAAAAGCCAGCATGCGCTTTACAGCGTAGGGGCGAACGGTGTTAGCCCCCCCCGGGGGGGGGGCGCCCGCCCCGTGCAG
>JAEWWY010000383.1 GCA_023458835.1 Bacillota bacterium | reverse complement strand
CCGTAGAGCTGCCATAGGTCATGTCGCTGAATATCTGGGCGCCGCTTTCGCCCCTTAAGAGCGCGATGTTCCTCTCCGCCGCCGACAGGTTCTGTTCGCATGTGCATGCTGAGGGCGTTGTGCCCGGAATGCAGATCTGCTGTCCCACACGGAGACTGGCCGGGTTAATGCCCGGGTTTGCATCCAAAATGCTTTGGGGTGTGACACCAAACCTCTGCGCCAGGCTGAAAATGGAATCGCCGGTCACAATGGTATAGGCGAAGGTGTTTGCAGGGCATACGGCTGGGGCGGCGGTGGGGATGCAGATGATCTGCGCGACCCTTAAGTCGTCCGGCAGAATACTTGGGTTCAAGTCCAAAATGCTTTGGGGCGTGACGCCATATCTCTGCGACAGGCTAAAAAGCGTATCGCCGGCCACGATGGTATAGGAAAAGGAGTTGGGAGGGCAGACGGGCGGGCCGGGATTGACGGGGATGCAAAGGATCTGCCCGACCCGCAGGTTGTTGGGGAAGACGCCGGGGTTCGCGTCCAGTATGCTTTGTATGCTTACACCGAACCGCCTTGAAAGAGTGAATAATGTATCCCGCGCCTGGATGGTATAGGCTGTCTGCCCATTGGGACAAGTTATGGCTGCTCCCGGATCGCTCATAAAGATCACCTTTCCATGATAGCATGATTCATGATATGAAATAGACAAATCAGGCGTTCCATGCCCTAAAGGCTTCCCTTGCTCCATATCACGCCATTCAATAAAACCATGCGTGCAAGGAATTGATATATCCGGTCAATGTGCAGGACAAAAAATGGCATATATGCTCGTTGAACCCAAATAATGCGAAGATAAATGCAAAATATGGGAAGTTCACGAATTGCTACGGCAATATGGATAATTACTCCCAAAAATGGCCCGTGCCGTTGTGCGGAATGGCGGATCGATCCTGGGCAAAATATGAAAACAATAGTGCAAAAAATGAGTAAAATGGGCCGAAAATTACAGAACAACATAAAATAAGAAATGCATAGAACAAAATATGAGTAGATTTTGTGCCTTTGATCCTGTATAATGAAACCATCAAAAACGCCGAAAAAGAAATAACGGCGGTATAAGGAGCGATAAAAATGACATACCAGGAACAGAACCAGAAGCTTATTGAACTATTCAAGCCCTGCCGTGTAACCGATGTTCGCGATGGTATGGACTGGATGGGATACCATCACTATGGCACAGTGGACAAGAGCATCCGCCCCTTGTGGCAAACCCACGCGGTGGGCATTGCCCGCACCGCCCGTTATCTGCCCTACGAAGGCCCCGCCCCCGCCGTGACCGGTGATGAGTATACCGAGTGGGCCCATATGTACTACCGGGAAATCTGCACCGATCCGTGGATGAAGGACATTGAGCCGGGCGATTTTGTGGCGCTGGACATCGCCGGCCTGGACGTGGGCCTTCTTGGCTCCAACAACACCCTGACCGGTCTTTTGAAAGGCTGCGTAGGCTTTTTGACCAACGGCGGCGGCATCCGTGATACCGATGAAGTCATCATGCAGAAGATTCCTGTTTGGTCCAAGCATGTCTCCCAGGGCATGGACCAGGCCCGCATCCGTTACCTGGAAAAGGATATCCCCATTGCCATCGGCGGCGTGGCCGTCTATCCCGGCGATGTGATCGTGGCCGACAATGACGGCGTGATCGTTGTTCCCCGCAAGGTGGCTTTTGACGTGGCCAAGTATGCCTGGCAGGAAATGAACGGCGACAAGGCGGGCCGCCAGAACCTGTACAAGAAGCTCAATTGGGAGCTGGATGATACGGTCATACCGGTGGAACCGGTAAAGTAATAAAATAGGAGGTATCTATCCATGAAGAAGACGCTTGCCCTGCTTTTGACGCTTGTGCTGCTGCTGCCGCTGTGCACAAGCGCCCTGGCCAGCGGAACGGTGGAAATCCGTGCCGCCTGGTGGGGTGACACCAAACGCCACGAGATGTACAACCAGATCGTAGCGGAATTCATGAAGGCGAACCCTGACATCAAGGTCGTCACCGAGCCGGTGAGTTGGAATGACTACTGGGATAAGCTGGCGGTTCAGGTTGCCGGCGGCAACGCGCCCGATTTCATCGGCATGCATCCGCAGTACGCCGCCGACTATATTGGCCGCGGAATGGTAGAGCCGCTTGACCAGTACATCAAAGACGGCGTGATCTCAACCGACGGCTGGGCCGAGGGCACCGTCAATACCGGCGTCATCAATGGCGTGAACTACATGATGGCAATGGGCGTTACCTTCACCAGCGTGTTTGTGAACGAAGGCCTGTTCGCGGAGCTGGGCATCGAGAAGCCCGCCTTCGACTGGACCTATGACGACATGAAGGAAATCGGCCTCAAGGTCCGCGAAGCCTTTGACGCGGCCGGGAAACCCGATGCCTGGCTGATGAACGACATCTCCACCAACATCAACTCCTTCAGGTACTTCGTGCGCCAGAATGGCCGCGAGCTGTATGACACAAACGGCGACATCAACTTCACCGCAGAGGATGTGGAAAAGTGGTTCGCCATGTTCAAGGAATTCCGCGATCTGGGCATCATCCCCGATGCGGCGACCGCTACCGAGTACTTCAATGCCACGCTGGAAGACAGCACCTTCTCCCGCGACATGGTGCTGCTTACCCAGGTGCCCATCAACCAGCTGAAGCTGTACCTCACCACCTTCCCGGACAAGACGGTCAGCGCCATCCGCATTCCGTCGCTGGCCGGCGGGGCCGTGGGTGAATTCCCCGAAGGCGCGCACTTTGGCATCTATGCCAAAACCACCCCTGAAAAGAAGCTGGCCGCTGCCAAGCTGATCAACTTCTGGCTGAACATGGAAGCGTCTTTGGGCGTATTTGGCCTGGATCAGGGCGTGCCCGGCAACCTGGCTTTGAAGGATGCCTATATGCCCAAGCTGGACGAATATCAATTGCAGATCCTGGATTTCGTGAACACGCTGTCTGAAATCGCCACGCCGACCATCTATCCGCCCACCGGCGCTTCCGAGATCGATACGCTGTTCAAGAGCATCGCCGAAGCCGTGCAATTCGATGCCAAGACCCCTGCCGATGCCGCCCAGGAGCTCTATGCCGCGGCCGTAGCGATCCGCTCGAAGTAATAGCACTCCGCCGGACGACTTTACGCAAAGCACTTTTTAATGATGGGGAAAGCCGTTCAGATAACAGCAATGAATCCGTTCGGCTTTCCCCCTGATAAATGATCCCTTAATCCCAGGTGAATCCCGTACATTTCCTTGAAAAGGAGGCCGATGCCTTGAAAAGGACCCACATGAACAGGCCGTGGGAGGCGTATGTTTTCCTAAGCCCGTGGCTCATCGGTTTGTTTTGCTTTACCATCATACCGATGATCATGTCGCTGTACTTTTCGTTTACGCAGTATGACATGGCAAGCGCGCCCAAGTGGATCGGCCTTACCAACTACATCGATATGGCCCGCGACCCGCGGCTTTTAAAGAGCCTGCAGGTTACCTTCACCTATGTTGGGTGCAGCATTCCCCTGCAGCTTGCATTCGCGCTGCTGCTGGCTACGGTGCTGAAGAAAAACCGGCGCGGCGTGCGCTTCTACCGCGCGATCTATTACCTTCCCTCACTCTTTGGCGGCAGCGTGGCCGTTGCCCTTTTGTGGCGGCAAATATTCAACAAGACCGGCATCATCAACCGCCTGCTGGCCGTGTTTGGAGTTGCCGGCAAGAACTGGATCGCCACGCCGTCCACAGTGCTCTATACGCTGGTGATACTGGCCATCTGGCAGTTTGGCGCGTCCATGGTGGTGTTCCTGGGGGGGCTCAAGCAGATTCCTGCCGACTATTATGAGGCGGCTGAAATCGACGGCGCCAACAAGGTCCAATTGTTTTTCAAGATTACGCTGCCGCTGCTAACGCCCATGGTGTTTTTCAACCTGGTGATGACCATCATCAATGCATTTCAGGCGTTCACGCCCTCGTATATCATCAGCCAGGGCACGGGCGGCCCCATGGATTCCACGATGTTCTACACGCTGTACCTCTACCTCAAAGGCTTCCGGCAGTTTAATATGGGCTATGCTTCCGCCATGGCCTGGGTATTGCTTTTGATTATTGCCATCGTGACCGCGCTGATGTTTGGCATTGCCAACAAGTGGGTCTACTATGACGACGTGGAAAAGGGGGGAGCGCGTTGAAACGCAGGTACGTGCATACCGCTGCGTATCACCTCCTGATCCTTCTGTTTGGCTTTGCGATGCTTTATCCTCTTTTGTGGATGCTAAGCGCGTCGTTCAAGACAAACGCGGAGATTTTTTCCGGGTCCAACTTTCTTCCTTTGGCGCCCACCCTGAGCAATTACATCAGCGGGCTTCAGGGCGTATCAGGCTACAGCTTTATCAGGTTCTTTGGAAACTCGTTTCTGATCGCGGCCCTTTGCATGGTCGGCAACATGCTGTCCTGCTCCATGGCGGCCTACGCCTTTTCAAAGCTGAACTTTCGGATGAGAGGCTTTCTGTTCACCATCATGATGGGAACGCTGATGCTGCCCTTCCATGTGCGCTTGATCCCGCAGTACATCGTTTTCAACAGGATCGGCTGGGTGGACACCTTCTTGCCTTTGGTCGTGCCCAAATTCTTTGCCACCGAGGGGTTTTTCATCTTCCTTTTGACCCAGTTCATGCGCACCATCAGCAATGAGATGCTGGAGGCCCCCCGCATCGACGGCTGCAACACCTTCCACATCTACACGTATTTTATGCTCCCGCTGTCGGTGCCCGCGCTGGTGACGGTTGCCATCTTCACCTTCATCTGGACATGGAACGACTTTTTCTCGCAAATGATCTATCTGTCCGACCCGGCGAAGTTCACGGTGTCGCTGGCGCTGCGCATGTTCGTGGATGCTACGGGGCAGAGCTCTTGGGGCGCGCTGTTCGCGATGTCCTGCCTGTCGCTGCTGCCGCTGTTCACGCTGTTCATCCTGTTCCAGCGGTATCTGATAGAAGGCATCACCGCCGGCAGCCTGAAGGGATAGTCATTTAATCACCGGAAAGGAAGATCATCTTTATGAAGACGCATGTTGGAGACAAGTACGGCCGCCACGTGGTGATGCACCTTGGCAAGGGGGAACTGGTGCTGGAATCCATTCAAAGCGAAATCAAGCGGCTGGGTATACGCAGCGGCATCGTGACCTCCGGCATCGGGTCCGCCCGCAAGATCGTATACCATCGCATCGGAAGCCTTGCGGATGATCCGCTGAACATATACATTACAGAGGAAGGCCCCATGGAGATCGGCTCTATCCAGGGCCTGATCGTGGACGGAGAGCCCCACCTGCACGTTGTTTGCTACGGCGAGAAGGGCGCTTTCTCCGGCCATCTGGAGCCTGGCTGTGAGATACAGTACCTGGCGGAGATCAGCATCCTGGAGCTTTTTGACGCGGACCTTGTGCGCAGGATCGATGAATTCGGCATCTCCTATATCGACAAGCGCTAAAAATATGAAATTCGGTTGTGTGACGACAGCGGCGGATCATCCGCTGATGATCGAGGCTGGGTTTGATTACGTGGAGCTTTCCGGGCGCAATGCATGCGCCATGGATCAGGCGGCGTTTGAAGCGCTTGAGCGTATGATCCGGTCCGGCGGGCTTCCTTGCCTGGGCTTCAACGCCTATTGCCCGCCGGAGGTGCGCATTGCGGGGCCGGGGTTTTCCAAGGACAGGGCCCGGGAATACGCAATGCGGTGCCTGGAGCGGGCCGCGGCTCTGAACGTGCGGGTGGTTGGCGTGGGTTCGCCCATGTCCAGGAACCTGCCGGAAGGGTTTGACAGGGGCCTTGCCCTGCGCCAGGCGGAAGCATTCTTTGCCGTTACGGCAGAGGTTTTCGCCGCCCAAAACATCTTAGTCTGCGTGGAAGCGCTGGGGCCATGCTACTGCAACTTTATCAATTGCCTCCATGAAGCCCAGGGCATCGTGCGTGCCGTGAACATGGAAAACCTGAAGCTGGTCGCCGATTTTTATAACATGGAGCACAGCGGGGAGGCGGATACCCCGCTTTCCCCTTTTGTAAACGACATTGTACACGCCCATATCTCCGATGATGCGGGAAGCCCGCAAAAACGCTGGTTTTTAAGGCCGGAAAAACGCGATGTGCACATCGCCCGCGTAAGAGGGCTGTACGCGGCGGGGTATCTGGGCGCGGTCACGCTGGAAACCGACCTTCCGGCGGACTTGGACGAGGCGAAGCAATCCCTTTGCATGTTGAAGGATGCAGTTTTTACATAATAACGATTTCTACCGATCATTAAGGAGGAATGAATCATGGCACCCAAAGCGCAGCGGAAAATCATTGTCAGCGCGGCCGTTACCGGCGGCGTGCATACCCCCAGCATGTCCAAATACCTTCCCCGCAACCCCGATATGATCGTAGAGGATGCGGTGAATGCCGCCAAGGCCGGCGCGGCCGTGGTGCATATCCACGCCCGCATGGAGGATGGCAAGCCTACCGCCGATTATGACACGTTCGAGTACATTCTCTCCCGCATCAAAAAACAAAGCGACGTGGTCATCGGCATCACTACCGGCGGCGCCCAGGGCATGACGGTGGAGGAGCGGTTCGCGGTGATCCCGCGCTTCAGCCCGGAGATGGCCTCCGCCAACGGCGGCACCATCAACTTCTGCTTTTCCCGCCTGGCCGGCGAGATCGGCACCTTTGAATACGAGTGGGAGAAGCCCTTCATCGAGCGCACCTGGGATAACCTGTTCAAGAACACGTTCCGGGATATTGAATATTGCATCAATATGATGAACGAATGCGATACGCGCCCTGAGTTTGAGCTGTTCGATTACGGCCAACTGGCGAACCTCCATCACTTTGTGCAGAAGGGCATCGTGCGCAAGCCCATCTATTTGCAATTCGTGCCCGGCATCATGGGCGCCATGCCCATCAGCAACGAGGGCATGCTGTTCATCATTGACCAGGCGAAAAAAATGTTCGGGCCGGATGTGCAGTACTGCACCGTGGCCCCGGGAAGGCGCATGTTCCGCATGGCGGCCATGATGGCGCTAAACGGCGGCAATGTGCGGGTGGGGCTGGAGGATGGCCTGTACATCAAGCCCAATGGCGAGCTGGCCAAATCCAGCGCCGAGCTGGTGCAAAAGATCGTGCGCATTTTGAATGAATTGGACTTTGAAATCGCCAGGCCCGATGATGCCCGGGAGCAGTTGCAATTGAAGGGCCGCGACAAAGTGAACTTCTAAGGAGGCGGGCAAGTGTTTCAAAAGTCAGTGATCGTATCCATGGCCCGCACCGCCATCGGCGGTTTTGGGGGCTCGCTGAAAAGCAAAACAGCCATTGAGTTGGGCGCTATCGCCGCAAGGGCGGCGCTGGAACGGTCCCGGGTGCCCGCGGCGGCGGTGGATGAGGTGGTCTTTGGCTGCGTGGGGCAGCATGGGCTCAATGCTTTCTTATCCCGGCTGGTGGGGCTCGAGGCCGGCGTGCCGGAAACGGCGTCCGCCCAGACGGTGAACAGGATGTGCGCCTCCGGCTTGCAGGCCATCGTCACGGCCTCTCAACTGATCGAATCCGGCGATGCCCAAGTCACATTGGCCGGCGGCGCGGAAAGCATGTCCAACTATCCCTATACTTTGCAGGATGCCCGCTGGGGCATGCGCATGGGCGTAGGGGAAACGGCAATGCTGGACGCGCTGACCACCGCCCTGTGCGAGCCCACCTCCGGCGAGAAGGTGCATATCGCCACCACTGCCGAGAATGTCGCAAAAAGGTACGGCCTGACCCGGGAAGAGCTGGATGCCTATGCGTTTCAAGGCCAGCGGCGGGCCAAGGCAGCCATCGCAAACGGATTGTTCAAGGATGAAATCGTACCCGTAGAATTGAAAAACAAGGGCGAAATTGTCACCTTTGACACCGATGAGCACCCCCGGGAAACCAGCCTGGAAAAGCTGGCAAGGCTCCGCCCCATCGTTACATCCGATGGTGTGGTGACAGCCGGCAATGCCAGCGGCATCAACGACGGGGCCGCCGCCATGGTGGTCGTATCCCGCGAGAAGGCATCGGAACTGGGTGTAAAGCCCCTGGCCCGGGTGGTGGACTTTGCCTGCGCCGGCGTAGACCCGAAATTCATGGGCCTGGGGCCGGTAGATTCCACCCGCAAGCTGCTGAAAAAAACGGGCCTGTCCCTTAGCGATATCGGCCTTGTGGAGCTCAATGAAGCCTTTGCCGCCCAGGCGGTGGGCTGCATCAGGGAGCTGGGCCTTGATCCCGATATCGTCAACGTCAACGGCTCCGGCATAGCGCTGGGCCATCCCATCGGTGCCACTGGCGCCATCATCTCCATCAAGCTTATTTCCGAAATGCGCCGCCGCAACATCCGTTACGGTCTTGCCACCCTTTGCATCGGCGGCGGCCAGGGCATGAGCGTGATATTTGAGGCGGTATAGGGGGGGGCGCCGCCTCCCCTGACCTCTCTGCCAAAGGGATTTCATCCCTTTGGAATCCCTGTATATGGGAAGGTTCATACATACACGACAACAGCGCCATCCCAAAGGAGTGACTCCCTTTGAACGAGCAAATTCTCAACAAACAAGCCGCCCTTGCCGTCTATCCCGCCTATGACCATGCGCTGGTCTCCCAAAACCTGCATTCCGCGCTTTCTGCCCTTGACCGCAAGATCGTCGTTCTGGACGACGACCCCACCGGCGTGCAGACGGTGCACGGCGTGTACGTGTACACCGACTGGTCGGAGGAGAGCATCCGGGCCGGCTTTGAAAGCCCCGAATCCATGTTCTTCATCCTTACCAATTCCCGCAGCTTCGACAGCCCAAAGACCGCCCAGGTCCATGCGGAGATTGCCCGCCGGGTGACGAAGGTATCCAGAGAAACGGGCAAGGGTTTTCTTTTGATCAGCCGTGGCGATTCCACGCTGCGGGGCCATTACCCCCTGGAAACGCGGGTGCTGCGTGAAACGCTGGAACGGGAAACAGGCAAAGGAATCGACGGAGAAATCATACTGCCCTTCTTTTTGGAGGGCGGGCGCTACACCATTGATAACGTGCATTATGTGGCCATGGGCGAAGATTTGATTCCCGCCGGGCAGACGGAGTTTGCCGGGGACAAGACCTTCGGCTATGTAAGCTCCAACCTGTGCGAATGGATCGAGGAAAAGAACGGCGGAGCGTACAAAAAGGAGGATGTGACCTGCATCACCCTTGCGGAATTGCGTGCCCGTGAGTACGCTTCCATTGAGCAAAAGCTGCTTTCTGCTTCCGGGTTTCAAAAAGTGGTGGTGAACGCCGTCGATTATGGCGACGTGGAGGTGTTTGTTACCGCGCTGATTTCCGCACTGAATAAGGGCCGGGAGTTCCTGTTCCGCAGCGCGGCGGCACTCACCAGGGTTGTAGGCGGCATCCAAGGCCGGGAAGTACTCACCAGGGAGGAGCTTCATGACAGGGAGAATAAAAACGGCGGCCTGATCCTGATCGGCTCCCATGTGAAGCGCACCACCCAGCAGTTGGAAGGGCTGAAAAAGGCCGGCTTTATCACCTTCGTGGAGTTCAATCAGCACCTGGCGGTGGACGCTCAGAAATTGGAGGCGGAGCAAAAGCGCGTTATCGGCATTGTGGAATCAGAAATCAAATCGGGCCGGACTGTGGCCGTATACACCCGGCGGGACAGGTTTGATTTGAACACCGCCGACAAGGAGGAAGAGCTGCGACTGTCGGTGCGCATTTCCGACGCGGTGTCGGGCATCGCCGGCAATCTCGCCGTGCGGCCCAACTTCATCATCGCCAAGGGGGGCATTACCTCCAGCGACGTGGGGGTAAAGGGCCTGAGGGTCAAAAAGGCGCTGGTGCTGGGGCAGATATTAAAGGGCGTGCCGGTATGGCTCACCGGACCGGAAAGCAAATTCCCCAATATGCCCTATGTGATCTTTCCCGGCAATGTGGGCGATGAAAATGCGCTGTATGACGCGGTGCTGAAATTGCAGCCTGAATGAAGGAGGAAAACATCATGCGTTTTTCAGGAAAAATCGCCGTGGTGACCGGCGCGGCCCAAGGGATTGGCGCGGCCATCGCCAAGCGGCTGTATGACGACGGGGCGGATTATGTGGCGCTGCTGGATTTGAACGCGGAAAAGCTGGAGGCGGCGGCATCAGCCATCGATCCGGCCGGCGGGCGGGCGGGGGCGCACGCTTGCAACGTATCCAAACCTGAAAGCGTTCAGGAAGTGTTTGGGCAGATCGAGCAAAAGTTTGGCCGTATCGACATCCTGGTAAACAACGCCGGCATCACCAGGGATGCCATGCTCCACAAGATGACCGACGAGCAATGGCTGTCGGTGATCGATGTGAACCTGAACAGCATGTATTACTGCTGCAAGGC
>JAEWWY010000382.1 GCA_023458835.1 Bacillota bacterium | reverse complement strand
ATATTATCCCGTGATCGACCTCGTCCGCATCAGCTTCACGGATATGCGCATGCTCAGTGATGCCACCTTTTCCTTCGAGGGCCTGAAAAACTATACATGGCTCTTTAAAGGAACGGGCTGGGCATATTTTTTGGAATCTTTGCAGGTTACCGCCACCTATACCTTCTGGGAACTGTTTATCACCCTGGTGGGCGGCATGCTGCTGGCGCTTTTGTTTAACCGCATGACCCGGGGCTTCAACGCCATGCGCGCCGCGGTGTTTATGCCCAAGTACATTGCCGTATCCACCAGCGCCGTGGTGTTCATTTGGATTTTGAATGGCCGCTTCGGCATCCTGAACAGCTTCCTCGCCGCCCTTGGCATCCAGGGGCCGGACTGGCTGAATCAGGCGGACACGGCGCTGACAGGCGTTTTGTTCCTCACCGCCTGGCGCGTGGTGGGTTACGCCATGATGATTTATCTCTCCGCCATGAAAGGCATCCCCAAGGATTATTATGAGGCGGCGTCTATCGACGGGGCCGATGCCATCCATCGTTTCCGCTTTATCACCGTTCCTCTTTTGGCCCCCACCACATTGTTTTTGTTTGTGACCACCTTTATCGCCAGCATGAAGGTTTTCCAATCGGTGGACGTTATGACCGAGGGCGGTCCGGGCAAGGCCACCAACGTTATCGTTATGTGGATATATAACTTGTCTTTTAAGGATTTCCGTGTGGCCAGGGCTTCCGCCGTATCGGTTATTTTCTTCGTGATCCTGCTGGTATGCACCGCTGCCACCATGCGCTACAGCAACCGCAGCGTCAACTATGATTCGTAAGGAGGGGAAAGTGCCATGAAAACCGGACATCTTAAAAGAATGCGGCAATCGGGCTGGTTTGACGTGCTGGCCTTCTTCCTTGCGGCCGCGCTCGTCTTTTGCGTGATGGGCGTATGGGGGCTTGTCAGCTACAACAGCATCACCGCCTCCCTGCCTCCCACCGCCAGCGCGTATGAGATCAAAGCCGCCTATGGATTCCTGGCGGCCAATCATAAGACCTTCCTTACCCTGGGAATGGTTCTGGGTATCTTTGCCCTGCTGGGCTTTGGGGGAATGCGTTTCCTGATCCCCCTTGTCCGCCGCCATGACGGTGCCACAAAGGCTGCGGCAAGGGCAAGGGTGGCCATGCAGTACGCGGGTGCCATCGCCGTGACGTTGGTCATGCTTTTTCCCATGTACTGGATGGTAGTCTCTTCCTTAAAGTCCAGCGAGGAGCTGCTTTTGGCCGTGCCCACCCTCTGGCCGGAAAGCCTGCGCTGGGATAATTATGTGAATGTATTGAACCGCTCTCCCTTCGGGCTTTACTTTTTCAACACCATGGTTTCCACCTTCCTCATCATGGCTGGTGAGCTTACGCTGGGCGTATCGGCGGCCTACGGCTTTTCCAAGGGCCAGTTCAAGGGCAAAAACGCGCTTTTCCTTTTGGTGCTTGGCGCGCTGATGGTGCCTATCCAGGTCACCTTTGTGCCTATCTATGTGATGGTGGCCCGCCTGGGCTGGCTGAACACCTTCGCCGGGCTGGTGGTGCCCAATCTTGTTTCCGCCTACTTTATCTTCATGCTGCGGCAAACCTTCCTCACCGTGGACGACAGCTACCTGGAGGCCGGCCGTGTGGACGGCATGGGCCGTATCGGCTCCATCTTCCATGTGCTGATGCCCATGTGCGCCCCCACGCTGATCACCATCAGCATCATCACCTTCATCAACGGCTGGAACAGCTACTTCTGGCCCAGAATGGTAGCGCCCCTGGAGGCACGGCGCACGCTGGCGGTGGGCATCGTATTCCTCCGGCGCACGTTTGCCGGCATCGTCACGGCCAACTATAACGAGATCATGGCCGGCGCGGTGTTGGGCATTTTGCCCATTGTGGCGCTGTTCCTGGTGATGCAAAAATACATCATGACCGGCATGAGCAAGGCAGCCATGAAATGAAAAAAAGACTGTTTGCTTTCCTGGCCGTGTGCCTGCTTCTGTTTGCGGCGGCGGCGCCGGCCGAAACCCGGTACGGCGAGGTTTTTGACGCCTCCCGGGATGGTGAAAGGCTTACCGCCAGGTTCCTTTCCCTGCTTTCCCCCGATGGCTTGAAATCAGGGGATGCCACCATTTTGACCTCTCCCGACGGAAAGGTGATGCTGCTGGATGCCGGTGAGCCCGAGTGCGCCGGCCAGGTGATCGCGGCGCTTACCGCCCTTCACATCACCCGCATCGATTATCTGGTGGCCTCCCATCCCCATGTGGACCACATCGGCGGCTTTGCTGAAATTCTGCGGACCTTTCCCGTGGGGGCCGCATATACCAGCCGGGTGGAGTACCCTACCTCCCATGTCATGGCGTACATGGCGGAAATCCAAAAGCAAAATATCCCCCACGTCTTTCTTTCGGAGGGGGATACTTTTGCCTTTGGCGATTTTGTCACGGTGGAAGTGTTCCATCCCGGCGCCGAGATCACCTATTACGAGGGTTATCCGGAAAACAGCACCCAGTTCGTAAACGACCTGTCCCTTTTGCTCCGCTTTTCCTATAAGGAGTCCAGCATGCTCTTTGGCGGCGACCTGTACACCACCATAGAACGGACGATCGCCCAAAAATACGGCGAACGCCTTCAAAGCGATGTATTCAAGGTGGGCCACCATGGCGCGGCCACCTCCTCCTCCAAGCCTTACCGGGAGGCCATCAAACCGAAAATCGCCGTCATGGTCAGCCATACCCTGTCGGATCTGGGGATTTATCAAAAGTACAGGAAAATGGATGC
>JAEWWY010000381.1 GCA_023458835.1 Bacillota bacterium | reverse complement strand
GTGCAGGGGGGAAAGGCGCATGATGCGGTGCTCAAGCCCTTCGCTGACATTAGGGTACTGGAGAAGCCTTTCTTCGCTTATATTGCGCAGCTTTTCCCGCAGCAGGACATCCAGCGTTTCCGGATGGTGGAGGTTGCCACCCTCCAGCGCTTTCATAAGCAGTGGCAGCGCATCTTCCGGGATCATTTTTTCGATTCGATGCCAGTCGCCACGGTGGATGGCCGCGCGGGCAGCGGTGGCGGATGCAAAACCTTCCTGCCAGCCCGTATCATGGTAATCCCCCAGGCGCTGCACCGGCACGGGTACCATGGCGCTGTTTATGCGAAGCAAAGCCCGAAGATAGCAGATGGCCAGCACGTTGTTGGGCGCGGAAACGATGTCGCCCTGTGGATGGTCCAGGCAATGCTGCAAGGCGCTTCCCTGGGCTCTGGCATGGGATTGCCCCCGCTTGAGCCCAGAGCGCAGGGCGGCCTGAAAGGCCTCCGTCGGTTTTTCCAGCAGCAGCGCTGCACTATGCAAGCCCTTCAAATCCTCGCTTTCGCAGCCGAAGGATATGTAATCCGCCCTCAGCGCGTGAAGGATGGACACGCCGCCCAGCGCAAAAAACTCGGCCTCCCGCACGGCATATGCGGCGGGCAGCTCCATCACCACATCCGCGCCGCATTGCAGCGCCATTTCCGCCCGCAGCCCGGGGGGGATGATGGCGGCATCGCCGCGCTGGGTAAACGGCCCGCTCATAACGCATACCATCACCCGGGCTCCGGAGGATTCCCTGGCTTTTTGCAGTTGGTATGCATGCCCTTTGTGAAAAGGGTTATATTCACAGATCACGCCGCAAACCGTGTGCGGTGCCGCATCCATCATAAACGGTTCCTTTCCGCTGCTTTTTCCTGACTGTTTTCCATTTCTGCACAAGATTATTCTCATTTTGGCTGGTGGAACCCTTTTTTTTAATGTCGAAATCCTGTATAATAGATTGGTTGGAAAACACGCGCATTTTTCGCGTTCATTTTTTGTGTCAAGGAGGTTTTTTTATGTCCGCGCTGGAGAAGATCAAGGCGAAAGCCAGGCAAAACGTAAAGCATATCGTCCTGGCGGAAGGTACCGAACCCCGTACCGTTCAAGCGTCGGCCCTTATTGTGAAAGAGGGCGTCGCCCGCGTCACACTCGTTGGTTCCGCGGAGGAAATCGAAAAGGTAGCCGCCCAGCATCAGGTGGACCTTACGGGCGTGGGGGTCGAGGATCCCGCCGTCAGCGCAAAGACTGCCGTTTACGCGCAGCTTTTATACGATCTTCGTAAGAGCAAGGGCATGACCATGGAGGATGCGGATAAGCTGGTCCGCACCAATACGCTGTACTTCGCCACAGTGATGGTGAAAGCAGGGGACGCGGACGGCATGGTGGCCGGGGCGATCAACTCTACCGGCAACACACTTCGGCCGGCCCTTCAAATCATCAAGACCGCGCCGGGCATCTCGATAGTTTCCTCCTGCTTTTTGATGGATATGCCCAACAAGAAGTATGGGGACGACGGCGTGCTGGTGTTTGGCGACTGTGCCGTGATCCCCAACCCCACCTCGGACGAGCTGGCTGCCATCGCCATTGCCAGCGCGCAGACGGGCAAGGAACTGACGGGCATGGATCCCCGGGGGGCCATGCTTTCCTTCTCCACCAAGGGCAGCGCCTCCCATGAACTGGTGAATAAAGTGCAGGAGGCCACCAAGAAGGTCAGGGAGTTGGCCCCGGGCCTGAACGTGGACGGCGAATTGCAGGCGGATGCCGCACTGGTGGAATCCGTAGGCCAATTGAA
Source organism: Bacillota bacterium (assembly GCA_023458835.1). Taxonomy (GTDB): domain Bacteria; phylum Bacillota; class Clostridia; order Christensenellales; family Aristaeellaceae; genus JAEWAH01. The sequence continues at coordinate 2,854 of JAEWWY010000381.1, read as the reverse complement.
GAGCCCCGGCAGCCCCGTGGCCGGCAAGGCGAACGTACTTGTTTTCCCCGATCTGCAGGCCGGCAACATCGGCTATAAGCTGGTGCAGCGCCTGGCGGGAGCGGAGGCCATCGGCCCCATTGTACAGGGCCTTAACAAGCCTGTGAACGATTTGAGCCGCGGCTGCTCCGTGGAGGATATTGTGAGCGTCGTGGCCATCACCGCCGTCAAAGCCCAGTAAAAGTGCAGTAAGGGAGAATACAGCAAATGAAAATTTTGATTTTGAACGCCGGTTCCTCGTCTTTGAAATATCAGTTGATCGACATGCAGAATGAATCCATCCTGGCCAAGGGCCTGATAGAGCGCATCGGCATTGCCGGCAGCAAGATCAAGCAAACCGCGGGGGACAAAGTGTTTGAAGCCCAGGCGCCCATGAAGGATCATGTGGAGGGCATTCAATACATGCTGGCCGCCTTGACCGACAAGGAAAAGGGCGTCGTGAAAAATATGGACGAAATCGGTGCGGTGGGCCACCGGGTGCTCCATGGCGGTGAGAAGTTCTCAGGCTCCGTTTTGATCGACGATGCCGTGGTCGCTGCCATTGAGGAGAATATCCCCCTGGGCCCGCTTCATAATCCCGCCAACCTGATGGGCATCCGTGCCTGCCAGAAGATCATGCCCAATACGCCCAACGTGGCGGTGTTCGATACGGCATTCCATCAAACGATGCCCAAAAAGGCGTATCTGTATGGCGTGCCCAAGGAATACTATACCCGCCTGAGGATACGCCGCTACGGCTTTCATGGCACCTCCCACCGCTATGTGAGCAAGCGGGCCGCCGAATTCCTTGGCTTGCCGGCGGAAGGATCGAAGATCATCACCTGCCATCTGGGCAACGGTTCCTCCCTGGCCGCGGTGAAAGACGGCAAGTGCATCGATACCAGCATGGGCATCACACCCCTGGAAGGCGTTATCATGGGTACCCGTTCCGGCAACCTGGATCCTGCCGTGGTACAGTTTATAGCCAACAACGACCACAAGTCGGTGGATGAAGTGCTGGATATCCTCAACAAGAAATCCGGCCTGACGGGCCTTTCCGGCATTTCCAGCGACATGCGCGATATTGATGCCGCAGCCGCAAGCGGCAATGAGGATGCCATTATCGCCAGGGAGATGCTGGTGTACGGCATCCGCAAGTATATCGGCGCGTATGCCGCCGCCATGAACGGGGTGGATGTGATTGTGTTCACTGCCGGCATCGGGGAGAACAACACAAACCTGCGGCGTATGGTGATGGAAGGCTTTGATTATCTGGGCGCCAAGCTGGATCTGAACAAGAACAACACCCGGGATGAAGCCATTATCTCCACCGATGACAGCAAGGTGAAGGTCGTGGTGATCCCCACCAACGAAGAGATCATCATCGCCCGGGATACGCTGGAGCTTGTCACCGCCAGGTAATGAACTGTCAAAAATAAAGATTGACAAATATCGCCCCGCATTCTATAATAATCGACGGTCACATTTTGAGGTGAAGCCATGCTTTTGGATATTTCCCGGGCACTTCGCGCGCAAGGCACTGAATTTTCCTTTGAGCTGGGCGGCGAAATTCCCACCCAGGACATCCTGGGGGAACCGGTCTCCTTTAGCAGGGTGACCCTCAGCGGCACGTACAGCGCCGCCGGGAAAAGCGTGTTGATCATGGGACAGCTCACAGCCGCCGTCCACGCCCGCTGCGCCAAGTGTTTAGGCCCCGCTCAGGAGGACCTCACGGTTCCCTTCCGGGAAATCTTTGTGCAGGATGGCGATCCGGAGGATCCCGACAAGTTTGCTTTTGAAGGCAGCTTTCTGGATTTGGGCCATTTGGTGCTGTCCATGGCCATATTGGCTCTTCCTATGCGCTTTGTGTGCGGGGAGGGCTGCAAGGGCCTTTGCCCGGTGTGCGGGGAAAACCTGAATAAGAATCATTGCACATGCCGGAAGGAATTGCCAACAAAGCATCCTTTTGAGGCACTGCAGCAACTGCTGACAAAGGATGAGGAGGTGTAGTCATGGCTCTTCCCAAGTATAGAACTTCCAAGGCCCGCAAGCACAGCCGCCGGGCCAACTGGAAACTGACCCTTCCCGGCATCGTAGAATGCCCCCAGTGCCACAAGATGAAGATGTCCCATAGGGTCTGCAAGCATTGCGGCTATTATGACGGCAAGCAGGTCGTCAAAATGGAAGAAGACAAGAAGAAGGCTTAATTCCATTACATCTTGCCCTGGGAAAAAGAGGAGTACATTCACCCCCCTTAAGAGAGCGAAGCCCATCGGCTGAAAGGCTTTGCAGGCACGGTTGGATGGAAGGTCGCTTTGGAGGGCGGCGGGGGAAAGAGCGAGCAGCTTGATTACTTCGCCCGGTTGCACCCGTGATCGTGCCAAGAGGCGGCTTTTTGCCGCAAAGCAAGGTGGTACCACGGAGCTGTTCCGTCCTTCGGGATGTGGGCAGCTCCTTTTTTTGTACAATAAGGGAGGGGATCGGCCGTGGATAAGGCAAGGATCGTCTTACACCGCTTCCAAACATTATCGTATTGCTGCCGCGGATACAATAGTATTTTCCATTAGCCTTAAGGCTTACCCTACTGATCCTATCGGGCATATTCGCTGAAGGAGGACAATGATTGTATGGAAATGGAAAAAGTGTTCAACCCCCAGGCGATCGAAGGGGATATATACAAGGAATGGGAAGCATCCGGCGCGTTTGTGGGGCGGCGGATACCGGGCAGGGAAACCTTCACCATTGTGATGCCGCCGCCCAACATTACGGGGCAGTTGCACATGGGCCATGCCATGGATTGCCTGATGCAGGACGCTCACGTACGCTACCACCTCAT
>JAEWWY010000380.1 GCA_023458835.1 Bacillota bacterium | reverse complement strand
ATACAGGTCCCACGGGCGATACGGGTCCTACAGGCAACACAGGCCCCACAGGCGGCACTGGCCCTGCTGGTCCGTTGGTAACATCGGAGGGCTTCTCAGCTTTCCGGGCCAGCCTATCTACCGCCGCCCGCACACAATTGAACGGCTGGACAGTCACCTCGCCCTATTATGACAGTGCTACCTTCGATCAAGCAACAGGAAACTATACCATTCCGGCAACGGGTGTATATGCCATAGAGGCAACCATCAACTATTCGACAACGGCTGCCATCACGGTCACGTTGGGCGCGGGCGTAAATCCCACTTTTGTTGTGCGCAGAACGTCACCCACCGTAACCGATCTTATCAGCGGGCTGTTCCCATTGCTGAATGTAAGCGTTGCACTGCTGACCCTGCGTGCAATATTGGGCAACGGCACCGTAACGCTCGCAGGTCAGGTGGCGGTGACGGCGGGGGACGTTATTGGCCTTTTTTATGAAGCTAACGGCCTGACTGTGACGCTGAATATTGGTGGCGCAGGCTCACCGGGCATTGTCTGGTCTATGGTCCGTTTGACTTGATGAGTAAACTATTTGCAATATAAGGCCGGGAAGGCTGTGCTTACCTGGCTTTGTTACAGGCCGGGTGGCAGACGTTTCCGCCTTGACATATCATGATACCGGTGAATGAAAATATATTGCATAGGAGCCTTTTGATGAATCGCTACAAGATTTGCGTTTACGCAATATGCAAGAATGAAGAACAGTTTGTGGACCGCTGGATGGATGCCGTAAAAGAGGCAGACATGGTGGTTGTTTTGGATACGGGTTCTACCGATGCGACGGCGGAGAAACTTCGGGCCCGGGGAGCCGTGGTGCATGAGGAGGCCATAACCCCCTGGCGCTTTGATACAGCCAGGAACATGGCCATGGATCATATTCCGGAGGATTTTGATATCTGCGTTTCCAATGACCTGGATGAGGTCCTTGAGCCGGGATGGCGCAAGAAGCTGGAGGATGCATGGCAGCCCGAACACACCCGTGCCCGGTATCTTTTTGTCTGGAGCCATCGTTCCGACGGGTCCATTGAGAAGCAATACCCCATGGAAAAGATACACCGGCGAAAGGGCTTCCGATGGGTGCATCCGGTTCATGAAATACTGCAGTATAATGGCCCGGACCCTGAATCTATCGTTTGGGTAAATGGGTTGGTGCTCCATCACTATCCTGACAACAGTAAGCCGCGAGGGCAGTACCTGCCCCTTTTGGAATTGTCTGCCGAGGAGAATCCGGAGGATGACAGGACCATCTTCTGGCTGGGCAGGGAATATATGTACCATGGCATGTACGATGAATGCATCGCGACACTCAAACGCCATTTGGCTCTTCCATCCGCCCAATGGGATGTGGAGCGGTGCGCCTCCATGCGCTTTATCTCCAAAGCCTATCAGGCCAAGGGGGATATGAAGCAGGCGCAGATATGGCTTTACCGGGCGATTGCCGAATGCCCGTATATCAGGGAACCCTATCATCAGATGGCCCGGCTGGGCTATGTTACAGGGGACTGGCCGCTTACGATGCTGATGACGGAAAAGGCGCTGGCTATTTGGGACAAGGCGGGAGGATACCTGCATGAGCCTGCGTGCTGGGGCTACAGCCTGTATGATCTGGCGGCCATTGCCAACTTTCGGCTGGGGCTGTATCAGAAATCCCATGACTATGCCGTGAAGGCTGTTGAGATGGAACCGAATGATCAGCGGCTAAAAAACAACCTTATGCTGATCGACGCAAAACTTAACTAAAGCAGAGGATATATTATGGATAAATTCAAAGTCTGCGTATACGCCATTTGCAAAAATGAGGAAAAGTTCGTAAGCCGGTGGATGGATTCCATGGGAGAAGCCGATGCGGTCGTGGTGACAGACACGGGTTCCACGGATCAAACGGTGGAAAAGCTACGCGCACGGGGCGCCAAAGTCTATGTGGATGAAGTGAAGCCCTGGCGCTTTGACGTGGCTCGCAACCTTTCTTTAAAGCATGTGCCCGATGATGCGGATATCTGCGTATGCACCGATCTGGATGAGCTGTTCGAACCGGGATGGCGGGCACGTTTGGAGAAGGCCTGGACGCATGAAACGAGGCAGGCCAAATATATCTATAACTGGAGCCTGAAGGAGGATGGCACGCCCTACGTGCAGATGCACTATGCCAAGGTGCATTCCCGGCAGGGCTTTGTGTGGCGCGATCCCGTTCATGAGTGGCTGAGCTTTGTGGGGGAAGGACCCAAGAACACCGTCTTTGTGGAAGGGGTGGTATTGAACCATTATCCCGATGCCACAAAATCCAGGGGTTCATACCTGCCTTTATTGGAGCTGGGGGTGGCTGAAAGCCCGCAAAGCGACCGTCTTCGGTATTATCTGGGCAGGGAGTATATGTACAAGGGCGAATGGCAAAAGTGCATTGATACCTTGAAGGCATATTTGAAGCTGCCCAGTGCCACCTGGAACGAGGAGCGGTGCGCCGCCATGCGCTGGATCGCCAAAGCCTGTCATCAACTCAAGAATGTAAGGGAAGCCTATTCCTGGTATTTGCGGGCTGTGGCGGAAGCGCCCCATATGCGTGATCCTTATGTGGAATGTGCCAAAATGGCGTATCAGCTTTCCGACTGGCCTATGGCATTTTTCATGGCCGAGGAAGCGCTCAAAATCAAGGAAAGATCAAAGACGTATGTAAACATGGGCTATTCCTGGGACTATACGCCAAGTGACCTGGCGGCCATCGCAGCCTACCGGCTGGGCATGTTTAAGCGCGCCCTTGACCATGCAAAAGCGGCGCTGGATAAAAGCCCGGAGGATGAACGTCTGAAAAACAACGTGAAACTCATAGAGGAAAAATGTGTGCACCGATAATTTTTTTGTTAGGGCCTTGACAATTACACCACAGAATGGTAACATGCTTACTGCTGATAAAAACGCAGCGCCCTCTAAATTATGAAGCGAAAGGAGGCACGGGCTCAATGACAATCAGATTTGCAATTGTAACGGCAAGCGGTAGCGGTTTTGCAACCCGATTGGCAAACAGAGATCGTGTCTTTGCTTTGAATAACTTCATAATGGGCGCCTAGTGCTAAAAGACGTGGGATGACGAAGCACTCGGTGCTGGAGTCTGACCACGCCATGATTGTCATCGAAATAGCGGGATATCCATGATCTATGGATATGTGCGAGCTTTTTCACGGCGGGGTTGAGAAAATCCCGCCGTTTTTGTATGCAAAAATCCGTCCAGGCTGACCATGTTTAAGGAGAAAACGCCATGAAAACCCACATTCCCGAGTACATGCTATCTGCCTTTGAAGCCCAGGCCATCGACACACGCAGGCTGCTTTACGCCATTCATACCGATATGGCGCCGGATGGCAGCCATGCGGATACCTATGCCGCCCTGGACAATGAACACCTGTACATCCTCTATGGTTTGGAGAAGGTGGTCAAGGTTACCGGGGCCCGGCGCATCGTATCGGCCTATGAGCTTCACCGCATGGATACGTTCGTGCTTCGTGACCTTGGGGAGCTGAACTGCGAAAGGCTGTTATCCACCGGGCGGCTGTTCAGTGAAAAGGACGGGGAAGCCAATATCCTCATGCTGTTTTCCGTCGGATATCTTTCCTATGTGGAACGGCTGATCAAAGCCGTCAAAAACATTCGCGAAGGGATCGACCCGTTGACGGAAATCCTGGTGGATGAGGAGCTTTTCTGCGAAAAGTGCGGCACCCGGTATCCTGAGCCCGAGCGCAAGCTCTGCCCCAAGTGCATGGACAAAAGGTCCATTACCATGCGGCTGATGGGATTTTTCAAAAACTACTGGCGCAAGGTACTTGTCATTTTTGTGATCATGCTGGGGAGCACGGCCTTCTCCATCCTTACGCCGTATGTCAGCACCAAGCTGCTCTTTGATGATGTGCTGGTGGAAGGCGGAAAGTATTACGGCATGGTGCTGGGCATTGTGGCTGTGATTTTCCTGGTCCGGGCTGTGGGCGTCCTGATGAACATGCTGTATTCCTATGTGCTGTCCCGCACTGTGCCGTGGATCGTATACGATTTGAAGGTAAAGATTTTCGAGGCCATGCAGCGGCTGTCCGTGGGCTTTTATACCTCCAAGCGCACAGGCGCGCTGATGAACCGCGTGAACAAGGATGCCACCAATATTTACTGGTTCTTTGTGGATGGGCTGCCTTATGTGATCATCAATGTGCTGACCTTTTCGGGCGTTGTCACGCTCATGTGCCTTTTAAACCTGACCCTGGCTGCCATCTGCCTGATTGTGATGCCGGTCGCCATATTGATGTTCCGGATCCTGTGGAGCATTTTCCGCCGCTTTCACCACAAAAACTGGGTGTACGGCTCGCAGCTCAACGCCATTGTATCCGATTCCGTCAACGGCCAGCGGGTGATCAAAGCCTTTGCCCGCGAGGATGATGAAACCTCCCGCTTTATGGATGTGGGCAACAAGCAGGCCGGGGTGGACGCCGCCTCGCTGAATGTAGGCTTTACGGCCTTCCCGCTGATTTACCTGTTCATGTTCCTGGGCCAGGTTGCCATTACCATTGTGGGCGGAATGATGGTGATCAGGCAGGAAATCACTTTGGGAACACTGCTCACCTTCATCGCTTATCTGCAAATGCTCTATGGCCCCCTGGAGTTCATGTCCTGGGTATCCAACTGGTGGGCCCGCTGCGTGGATGCCGCCCAGCGTGTATTTGAGATCATTGATGCCAAGCCCGATGTGGCGGAACCGGAAAACCCCGTCATCTTGAAGGACTTTAGCGGCCGCATCGATGTGAGCAACGTATGGTTTGAGTACGATCCGGCGACCCCTATTTTGAAGGGCATCGATCTGCACGTGGAGGCAGGCAAAATGCTGGGCATTGTCGGCAAGACCGGCGCCGGAAAATCCACCTTGGCCAACCTGATCGCGCGGCTGTACGACGTGAATCAGGGCAGCATAAAAATCGATGGGGTGGACGTGCGGCAGCTTTCCCTGAAAATGCTGCGCAGCAGCATCGGCATCGTGTCCCAAGACATTTACCTGTTCATCGGCACCATCGCCGATAACATCCGCTATGCCAACCCCAAGGCCACCATTGAGGATGTGATCCGGGCCGCCAAGGCTGCTTCCGCCCATGATTTCATCATGAACCTTCCCGATGGCTATGAAACCAGGGTGGGCGCCGGCGGGCAGGACCTTTCCGGCGGTGAAAAGCAGCGGCTGTCCATCGCCCGCACCATCATCCAGAACCCGAAGATCCTGATTCTGGACGAGGCTACCGCGGCCATGGATACCGAGACGGAGGGCAACATCCAAAAGGCTTTGTCCAAGCTGCAAAAGGGGCGCACCACCATTTCCATTGCCCACCGCCTGTCCACCCTGCGGGATGCCGACAGCCTGGCGGTCATCAGCGAGGGCAAGGTAGTGGAAAGCGGCACCCATGCGGAGCTCATCGCCAAGAAGGGCGAGTATTACAAGCTGTACAACATTCAAATGGAGGGGCTGAAGGTAATCAGCATGGAAGCATGATTTCATCCACCTTCGCCCTGTCATTTGCTAAAAATGTGGAGGATATTTTCGTATGCAGACTGCTGTAACAAACAACATGCCAAGCCTTTCAGATGCCATCGATATTGGGTTTCTGGATTTAAGCCAGGCCAAATTCTTCAAAACCCCCGGCGGGTTTACGGGCCTTGCCTACAAGGGCACGGAATACAAGCGCATCAGCCTCCGGCGTGCGCTGCCGCTTCATGACCCCAGGAGCTATATCTCCGTGGCCGATCATGAGAACAAGGAGATCGGCATCATCCGCAGCCTTTCCGATTTTTCCGGAGAGCAGCTTCAATTTGTGCTGGATGAGCTGGACCGCAGGTACTACTGCCCCGAGGTGTACGAGATCAAATCCATCAAGGATAAGCTGGGCTATGTGTACATGGAGATGGTCATCGGCGGCAAGGACGGCAAAACGGAAAAGACCTGCGCAGTCAAAGATGTAAACAGAAACATCCGTATGCTCAAGGGTGATAAGCTGATCATATTCGATGTGGACGGAAACCGGTATATCATTCCTTCCCTGGAGGGGCTGGACAAAAAGAGCCTAAAGCGGCTGGAGCCCTTCTTGTTCTAAACATCGGCATCGCTTATTCCCACGATCCCAAGTGATTAGGAGTTGATTGTTTGAAAGTCTATACGTTTCCCTATGATTTGGGGCTGGACATGAAGCCGGGATCGGGCGAACTCCAATTTAACGAGCAGGGGAACATCGCCGTATGGTGGGAAGGAAACAAAACGGATGACTTTTCCGCCGAAGGGGTAAAGGAAGCTGCCGTCCTGGCCGGGGTAGGCTGCGGCCAGCTGTTTGTGACCATGGCGGATGAAACGGAAAAGGTGCTTTGCCGTTTTTCCATGTCGGGCTTAAAGGAAGCGGGGGAGTTTTGCAAGGTAGTCAACTACTATGCACAGACGAAGATTGCCCAGATTCCCGAGGAAAAGGAAGCCCACTACTGTGAAACCTGCGGCCGGCCATTGGTGGAAGGCATGAAGGCGTGCCTGTTCTGCTACAACAAGCGGGGGCTTTTAAAGCGGACCCTGGGCCTGATGAAGCCGCATACGAAGAAGATGATCTCCTCCCAGCTATGCCTTACGGCTTCTTCTGTGCTGTATCTTCTGGTGCCGCTGTTCAGCCGCTTTCTGATCGACAACTATTTCAAGCCGCTCAGGGGCACCCTGACTGATGTGCTGATCCTGGGCCTTGGCATGCTGGCGGCCAGGGCCTTGGGGGAAGTAATATTCATCCTCAGCGCCAGGGTGTACAACCGTTCCACGGTGGCTTTTGCCAATGACCTTCGCACCATGACCTATGATAAGGTGCAAAAGCTTTCCATGACATCCCTGGCCAAGCGCACCCCCGGTGATCTGATCCGCAGGATCATGGAGGATACCACCACCATCAAGGATTTTATGGCCGACGGCGGCCGGTGGGCGGTGGAGCAGAGCATTACCTTTGTGGTGGTCATGACGATCCTGCTGGTAACCAACGCGAAGCTTACACTGCTGGTGTTTATGCCGGTGCCCATCGTGATGGTGGTGCTGTCCAGGTTCTGGAAGTTCATCCGTATCCGCTATGAGCGGCAGTGGCGGAAGAATTCCCAGTGCCAGTCCATCCTGCACGATATCATCCGGGGCATCCGCACCGTAAAGGCTTTTGGCAACGAGGAGATAGAAAACGCCAAGTTCTCCAAGGTGACAAGGGAGCTGGCGGAGGTATCGTCAAGCAATGAAGCCATGTGGTCGCTGCTGTTTCCCAGCATCACCTTTTTTACGGGCATAGGCGAATTCCTGGTGCTGTACTTTGGCGGCCGCGGTATACTGGATGGGACATTAAGCATCGGCGTGCTGACCCAGTTTGTGATGTATATCACGTATATCTACGCGCCGCTGCGCTGGCTGGTTTCCTTCCCCCGCTGGCTGGCGGATGCCATGACCTCCATGGTGAAGGTGTTTGAAATCCTGGATGAGGAACCGGATATCGCGGAGAAGGGCAGCCCCAACAACGTACCCATCTCCGGCAGCGTATCCTATAACGGCGTGACCTT
>JAEWWY010000379.1 GCA_023458835.1 Bacillota bacterium | reverse complement strand
GCCTTGGGCAGGGCCGTGAACTTGCGCAGCTCAATGGTTTTGCCGTTGCCCCTGGGAATGGGGTACGTGTCGGCGAACTGCTGGTGGACGAGGTTGGACTTGGTGTTTTTCAGCAGCCGCTTCTCGTAATAGGTTTTCATGGTGGGGGAAAGCCCGCCTGCGGTGCTCACCTGGGTATTCAGCTCGCCGTCGGCGAAAAACTGAAGATGGAACGGGATCATATATTCTCCTTCCCGCCGGCTTTACGGGTGGCCGGCGTCACCGTCTCATGTAGGTTGCCGGGTCTACCTTCTCGCCGTTCCTGGCCCGCCGGCGCATGTCCGCGATATCCGCGTCCGTGAGCCTGTCCGGGTCAAAGGGCGGAATCTGCGCGGCCTGGCCGCTGGCGCCGTTTTCCGGCGGCCGGCTGCCCCGGGCAGCGATGTCCTTTGCCATCTGCTCCCGCGTTTTCTGCGCGGTGTACTGCATGGCCTCGCCCAGGATATCATCCTGGTGGAGCAGCTTGTACACCTGCTCCACAGGCCGGCCGGCATGAAGGTAAAATTGGAAATCGGGGTTTTGGTATTCCTGGTCCAGGTTGAATCCGGGGAATGCTTTTTTCAGCTCGCTTTCCTCGGCGCGCCAGCGCTGCATATCCTGCGCCAGCCTTTGCTGCCGCTGGGTTTCGAGCTTGCGCTGGTGCTCGGCAGACCGGAATTGCTGCAGCTCCCTTTGCGACTGGGCATGCGCGCGCTCCATCGCCTCCTGCCGTTTGAATTCTTCCAGGCCCATGCCGCGCCTGCCGGCTTCGTGGGCTAGGTAAGCCTCATCGTTTTCAATGGCCTTTTGCAGCTTTTGCCGGGCATCCTCCGCGTCAGGGTCAATGCCATGCCGGGCATACAATGTAGCCAGCACGGGGCCAAGGGCATTTTGGGATTCCTGGAGCGCCTTGTTCATTTGCGCAAGCGCCTTGGTTTCGGCAAAACGCCTGTTTACAACGGCGTCGGCCCGCTTCTGCCACTGATCCTTGTACCTGCCCTTGATCAGGGACTCAAACTCCGCGTCAGGGTCTGCTTCCGCCTGGCCGGCTTCCTGCTCGTTGGCAGCAGGCGCGGCTTCGGCGGCGGGTTCCTGGCTGGCCGGCGCTTGGGGTGCGTCTGCCGGGGCAGCGCCGTGGCGCCTTACGCCCCTGTATTTTGCTGCCGCCTGTTCCGGCTGCGCGGCTTCCGCCGGGGCCGCACCCTCCGCCCCGCCTTCCCCTCCGGTTCCTGCCGTGCCGCCCTCGGCCCCTTCGGCAAAATACTGGATATCGAAAGGCACCGTAAAAAGTTTCCGCATATGTCCTCCCGCCGTCTTTCCGGCTTGTCATGATTCGCCGTCTTTCCGGCTTGCCAGCGTGCGGTATCCCGCCGCATCATCAGTGTATCAGTAACAAAAATGGATTTCTCCCCATCATCGCGCGCCTTTGCTAAACCCCTCCGTTGGGGTCGCTCCGGCTGGCCGCCTCATTGCGCTTGCGGTCCAGAATATCATCGGCCCTCTGCGGTTCGCCCAGGATGTTTACCCTTGGAATATCCGCACCCTGGGCCTGCGGCGCGGGCATGGGCTGCCCCTGCCCTGTTGCCTGCTGCATGACCGCGGCCGCCTGCTGGCCCATGGGCGTACCGGGCATGGACTGCGCCACGGCGGCCACAATGGGCAGCATGGACTGCACCTGCGTGAGCAAGGCGCCGCTTTGCTGGATGTCGCGCAGCATTTCCTCCTTGCCGTCAAAATCCATGTATTTGATGCACAGCGCCGCCTGAGGTGCCATTTGCGGGTTGAAAAACCCCCTTGCGAAGAAGTCCATCATCATTTCGTTCTGGGCCACCTTACTGTAAGGGTTGTTTTTTTGCGGTTTGATATGGATGTCAAACATGGGCAGCCGCGCGTAGCTGACGCCGTATTCATCCTGGTTTTGGGGCAGGAGCCCGGAATTGTCGAAGGCTTTATAATCCATCGCCCCCTGCTCGCCCATGATGCGGAACATGCGCGGCTCCGTATAAAACTGGCGGATCAATTCCAGAACCATATAGCACATGTTCCCGTATGCCGTATACCCCTGGCTGAGCATATCCCGGGAAAGCTTGCTGCCCGCCTCCTGGAGCGCGGCGATGGCGCTGGCCGCCGTAACGCCGGACGCGGTGCCGCCCTGGGAAAAATCGCGGTTCCCCGAGGTTTCCTTTTGCTCGTCGATCATCCCCCGGTATACGGCCATGACGTCGGACCCAAGGGGCTCCACCTTGATTTCCTGCAGCTTGCTTTCATCAACGCTGCCTTCCACGTGAACGAAATCCTTCGTCCAGTCCGCGAATTCCTTTTCGTTCACGCCGCTGTTGGTACCGAAGAAATACCGCTTTGCCGTGCGCATTTTGGCGCTTTTGACAATGCTTGCGCCCAGGGTGTCAATGCGTTCCTGGCTGTCCTTCATCACATCAATGTAGCCGAATCCCGCGGGGCTGCCCTGAATGGGGAACAGCACATCAAACTCAAAGGGATATTTGCCGTGGGCGTAATATCCCGCCTGGGCATATACCGGATCGTCCTCACTGGCGTAAAGAATGGTCTCATTGCAAAACTTGCACAGATGCAGCACATCCCTGCCGTTTTCCCGCAGCTTGTAATACCAGTCCACCACAAGGCTTTTCCGGCTGTCCTGGGCCGTTACATTGTCCTCGGTGTCGTATCTGGTCAGGGTGAAGCCGCTGCCGCCGGGCGTGTCCTGAAGCTGCGGGTACTGTGCCTGAAGCATCTCGTTTGGCTGCTCTTCCACATGAAAGACGCTGCGGCTGTTTTGAATGTCCTTGATGCCGGGCTCCCAAAATAAATTCAGCAGGTCGATCACGCAGATGTCCACATCCCCCAGGCCGTTCAATTTGGATGTGTTCCAGAACACACCGTACACGCCGCAGCCCTTTTGCAGCTTGTACCACCACTCATCAGACCAGACCTTCTTCATGCCGGCCTGTTCCAGCACCACGGGAAGCACGCTGGAGAGCATGCGGGCGGTCATTTTGTCGCTTTCCTCGCGGCCCAGCACGTTGGGCAGGGGAAAGTTGTCCATGGCGTCGGCGTGCTTGTTCAGGATGCTGTTGAGCAGCCACGCGCTCTTTTGGGGAAGGGCGTTGGGCGTTTGCTCCACCGTGCGCCCCCAGTTTTGGCGCATCCACCAGTTTTCATTTTCCCTGATGCGCGTTTCAAGGGCCATCTTTCCCTGCTGGTATTCTTTCAGCAGGGAGAATGCCTTGCGCACCCGTTCTTCCGTCATCCGTTGCATACCTATCTCCATCCTCCTTTATTCAGGTCCAGCGGGTCGGGCGCAAACGCCATTTGCGGCTCCGGCAGCGGCGCGGTGATGGGGTTTTCCATCAGCACGTAGCGGGTCATGTCGTATATGTGGTCTTCGCCCCTGGTGTCCACAACCTCCACATCCCTTTCGTCGTACACCAGGGCCGGTATGGTGCGTATGAAATGGACGCAGGTTTTGAACACATAGAACATAGGGTATCCGTCCCGGTCAAAGCGCAGGCGGTAATGGAACTGCATCTTTCCCGGTATGCGGTGCTTGTCGCTTTTTTCGAAAAACACCTTTTGTGTCTCCATGATTTCCGCCTGGCTTTGCCCCCTGCTCTTGTCGAACAGCGCCGTGT
>JAEWWY010000378.1 GCA_023458835.1 Bacillota bacterium | reverse complement strand
AGCTTGTACCGCATGTCTGTCGCCTTTTCCGAACCTGTGGAGCCCGTAGCCCTGCAGCAGGCGGTGAACGACATCCTGCCCAGGTTTCCCTCCTTCGCGGTGCGTATCCGGAAAGGCGTGTTCTGGTACTACCTGGAGGAGAATACGTCTCCTTTTTCCATTTTGAAGGACGAAGGACATCCCTGCATTCGGATGCGGTGGAAAGAAAATGGGGGATATCTGTTCCGTGTTCTGTACCATGATCGGCGCATCTGCATTGAGGTATTCCACGCCATTGCTGATGGCAGTAGCTGCATTGTTTTTTTGAAAACTTTGGCCGCCCAGTACCTTCGCAGGCGGGGAATCGATATTCCCGCTACCGATGGCGTGCTGGACATTTCACTCCCGCCCGAAGTGGAAGAGGTGGAAGATGCCTATAACCGCCTGCCTTCGGGCTACAAGGCCAAACGCAAGGAAAAGCGGGCGTATCATTTGCCCGCCACCAAGGAGATTTCCCATACACTGCATTTTGTAGCCGCCAGAATCAGCGTGGAAGCGCTGAAAAAGGTAGCCAAAGCGCAAAGCGTTACCATCACGGAATACCTGACGGCGGTGATGATCTTCGTTATTTACAGCGTGCAGCAAAGCGGGAAGCTGGATAGGAAATCGCCTGTAAAGGTATCCGTTCCAGTGAATATGCGCAGCTACTTCCCTTCAAAAACGCTTCGGAATTTTTCCTTCTTCATCAATCCCGGCATCAACCCGAGGATGGGAAGCTATACGTTTGAAGAAGTGCTCAGGCTGACACACTACTATATGCGCTACCACCTGAACGAAAAATTTCTGGCGGCAGGCATCGCTACCAATGTGGCATCGGAAAGAAACATATTCATACGCATCGCCCCCCTGTTTTTGAAGAATCTGATCATTAACGGCATCTTCAAGCGCGTGGGGGAAAGCGGCGTATCGGCCACGATTACGAATCTGGGTTCCGTGGTGCTTCCCAAGGAGATGCAGCCATATGTGAAACATATGGAAATCATATTGGGCCCCGCATCCACGGGGCGCAGCAACTGTGCCGCCATCAGCCTGGGGGATGAAATGACGCTGGCCTTTTCAAGAAATATACGAGAAAGCACGCTGGAGCGGGAGGTTCTGCGCTTTTTGGTGAAAGCCGGCATCCCTGTTCTGGTAGAGAGCAATCAGGGGTGAACATATGTCCTATTGTGTGGAATGCGGCGTGAAACTGGGCGAGGCGGAGGAAAAATGTCCGCTGTGCGCCACGGTGGTGCAAAATCCCATCCATCCTTATAACCCAAGGACACCAAAGCCTTTCCCGGTACGGACTCCGGAACAAAACCTGCAAATGGACAGGCGGTATCTGCTGGGGCTTATCAGCATGGCGATGCTGCTGCCCGCCGCGCTGTGCATGGTCTTTGATCTTTTCTTTGGCGGGAGAATCACCTGGTCCCTGTATCCGGTAGGTGCCCTGGTATTGCTGTTTGTGGCGCTGGCAGTGCCCATCCTGGTGAAAAAGCACCGCATTTATGTGACCATCGCCATGGACAGCCTGGTGCTGCTTGGGTACCTGAAACTGGTGGAACTATTGTCCAAAGCGGAAGGATGGTTCACACCCGTTGTCTTTCCGGTAGTCATATTGGCCGCGCTGATGGTGCTGGGCACAACGGCCAGCATCCGTCAGCATTTGCTAAAGGAATTGGCTATCCCGGCTACGATCCTTGCGCTGATCGCCGTTCTATCCCTGGCGGTTGAGCTTTTGGTATCCAGCCAGATATCCAAACAGTTGCAGGTGGTATGGTCCCCTTTCGTGATGCTGCCCTGCGGGTTTATTGCGCTGATGCTGTACCTTGTCCAATCCCACAAGCCTCTGCGGGAGGAACTGAAAAAACGGCTGCATATTTGAATAACCCGCCTTTCCAATGGATGAAACTGGCATCAAAAGCCGTTTACTCATAAGAAAGCAAATGTGAGGAAGGAAGCTGCTGCCATGGACCTGATGAAAACTTTGCTGGTGTATATGTCGCTTGTCTTTTCCACTTCGGTAATGACGGCGCCCCAGCCCAGCAATGTGCCGCCGGCAACTACTCTGCCTACGCCTACGATTGTGGCGGCTACCCCTACGCCAACGTATGTGCCAACCTCAACGCCCAGACCCACACATGCTCCTGACCCTACCATAACGCCCTCGCCCGAGTACAAAACGCTTTCCGTGGGATCCCGGGGGGAGGCCGTAAAGAAACTGCAGAGACGGCTTGCGGAACTGGGCTATTTGACGGGCACTGTGGATGGCGCTTATGGCAACCAGACCAGGCGCGCCGTGGAGCGCTTCCAGTATTATAATGGTCTGACTGTGGACGGTGTAGCCGGACAACGCACCCAAACGATCCTGTATGAAAGCCACGAAGTTGTATTCGCGCCGGTGGATGTGACGCCTACTCCCAGCCCCAAGCCTACGGCTGTCCCCACATTCACGCCTAGCCCGACCTTGCCGCCCACGCCTACACCTGCACCGACGCCCACACCCAGCCCAACGCCTACGTCAGCTCCCACCCAGGAGCCGCCTACCCAAGAGCCGCCGACTCCGACGCCAACACCTACGCCGGAACCTTCGACACCGGAACCATCAACAGAGGAACCGCCGGCTCAGGAACCTATGCCCGCGCCCGCGCCTATAGAGGGTTCCCAAATCCTGTTGGGCGAGGCTGCGGAGGCACTGGCGGATGAGAATGGCAGAATTGTAGCGCTGTATCAGCGGGCGGAAGGGGAAGTGCTGATTCCCTTTACCGAGCTTGCAAGGCTGCTGGGCTGGGTCACGACGCCGGATGAAGGGAACCCCGATGGCTATACCGTGGCAGCCAACGGATATATGCTGCATGTGGCCTATTCCCGTGACGAATCAGGACAGGTGATGCGGGTGGACATCCAGGTGGATGCCTTGCCGGCGGAACTGCTGCCCGAAC
>JAEWWY010000377.1 GCA_023458835.1 Bacillota bacterium | reverse complement strand
GCGCGTGCAATAGCATATTATGTTATATATTCCTCAAAAATGATATATCTTATTTATAAAGCGCATATCAACCTTATCCGGCCATGCACCGGCTCTTTGGTCTTATCCGCCGCAGGCCGTCCGGTGCGGACCTGCCGCGTGAATGCCTACCCCGGCTATGACGCGATGATGCCCTTTTATGAAGTGTGAATCAAAAAATGAATAGGAGGTATGTGCAATGCTGAGAATGGCAGCCGTTACGCCGGGTGTCCGGAGAAGGCGCATCCGGGAGGGGGTGACGGGCTACCTGTTCATGATCCCCACCCTTATTGGATTTTCCCTGTTCATCATCTATCCGCTGATCACCTCCGCCTATTACTCACTGTGCGAATACGGCGGCTTTGGCAAGGTGAAGTTCGTGGGGCTGGACAACTTCAAATGGATGTTCACCAAGGACCCCACCTTTCTTCCTTCCATCAAGGCCACGCTGAGCTATGTTTTCATGACGGTGCCGGCCACGCTGGTGGTTGGGCTGCTGCTGGCGGTGCTGCTGAACAAGAAGATGACAGGCATCCGGATCTTCCGCACGGTCTATTACCTGCCGGTGGTCATCCCGGCGGTGGCCTCGCTGGTACTGTGGAAGTTCATCTTCGATCCGGCCTTTGGCCTGGCAAACGGCATGCTGCGCAGCATCGGCCTGCCTGTGAGCCGGTGGCTGGAGGGGGAGGATTCCGTGATGGGAGCGCTGACCATCGTGGCCGTCTGGGGCTGCGGTAGCCAGATGATCATTTTTCTCAGCGGCCTGCAGTCGGTGCCGGCGGAGCTGTATGAGGTGGCTGATGTGGATGGCGCCAGCGGCCTGCAGAAGTTCTTTCGCATTACCATTCCCATGATGACGCCGGTACTTTTCCTGCAGTTGATCACCGGTCTGATCGCCGGCTTCCAGGTGCTCAATCCCGCCCTGATTATGACCGTCAACGGCAGCCCCAACCTGCGGACAAATTTCTTGAATTTTCAAATTTACCGCTCGGCCTTTGATCTGCGGGAGTATGGATACGCCATGGCGCTGGTGTGGCTGCTGTTCTTCATCATCCTGGTCTTTACGGTCATCGTGTTCCGGGTATCCGACAACTACGTGTACTATGAGAGCGAAAATTAGGAGGTGGCGCGCTTGACACACTCCCGGCCCTTAATCTTTCTCCACAGCGTGAAACAGCGCAACGCCTTTTATCTGACCCTGCGCTTTGTGGTACTGTGCCTGTTCGCGGTGCTGATGGTCACGCCGCTGCTATGGATGATTACCATGGCGCTCAAAGCGAACGACACCATTTTCATGATGCCCCCCGAAATCCTACCCAGGGAGTTCAACTGGGGCAACTTTCCCACTGCCATGGAGAAAATGGGCTTTTTCAACGCTTTTGGCGTGACGATGTTCATCACCTTGATGTCCACCATCGGCCAGCTTCTTTCCTGCCTGCTGGTTGGTTACGCCATCGCCCGCATCCGCTTTCCGGGCCGAAAGCTCTGGTTCTATCTGATCATCGGCAGCATGATGCTGCCAGGCATGATCGGCACCATCCCCATCTTCATGCTGTTTTCAAAGCTCAAATGGATCAACACCTTCTGGCCGCTGATCGTGCCCGCGTACTTGGGCGCGCCGTTTTACACCTTCCTGCTGCGCCAGAATTTCATGTCCATCCCCCGTTCCTTTGACGAGGCGGCGCGGATAGACGGCGCAGGCCACCTGACCATCCTGATGCGGGTGCTGGCGCCTATGGTCAAGCCCGCAATGATGGTCATCATCATCATGGCGGTTCAGGGCAGTTGGAACGATTACCTCAACCCCCTGTTATACCTGCACAAGAAGGAGATTTGGTCTCTCTCCATTGCCATCAAGCAGTTTTCCAGCAGCTATGCCGTGTCCTGGAACTACTTCATGGCGGCGGATCTGCTGTATATCCTGCCGATCCTGATCGTGTTTCTGCTGCTGCAGCGCTACTTCATGTCTGGGTTGGGCTCGCTGAACAGCGCGGCCTTAAAATAAAGCCCAAGAGGAAAAAGGAGGAAACCCCAATGAAGGCGATACGTTCCTTTGCTGCCCTGTTCCTCGCGCTGACCGTGCTGGTGTGCATGGCCCTGCCGACGGCTGCATTCGCCGACGATGTGGTCATCCGTTTCATGACCTGGGAAGGCGAAGCCATGAACAAGGCGATTCTCGCCACCATGGATAAGTTCATGGCTGAAAACCCGGGCATCAAGGTGGAGCTGGAGCCCTCCCCGCTGACCGACTACGGCATCAAGCTGCAGGAAATGCTGGCGGCCGGCATTGCCCCGGATATCTTCATGGTGGGCAACGACATGGCCCTGAACTATGACGCCAACGAGCTGGTGCTGGACCTCAAGCCCTTCCTGGATGCGGACCCGGACTTTGTGAAGGGCTTCTACCCCGGCGTTTTGGTTACCTACACCAACGGCGAACGCGTTGTGGGATTGCCGGGGCTGATCAACATGTACGGGATTTTCTACAACAAGCAATTCTTTGACGACGCCGGCCTTACGTATCCTGCCATCGGCTGGACCTACGCGGATATGGTCGCGGCGGCAGAGGCCCTCAAGGATACGGCCAGCGGCCGGTTCGGCCTGTGCCACAAGGGCAACGACGTATTTCAAACCGCCATCTACTCCGCCTCCAAGGATGGTTCAGGCTTCTGTGATGCGATTTTCCCGGTGAGCAAGGTGCAGGCCTCCAATAGCTTCCGGGAGGGCGTCACCCTCATTTCCGGGGCGATCAAGAGCGGCGCCATCACCCCGCCCACCTGGGATGAAACCAATATCACCGCCAACTTCATGCAGGGCGCCATCCCCATGTTCAAGTACGGCCAGTGGGCCGCGGACGAGATCATCCGCAACGCGCCCGACACCCTGAAGTGGGGCTACGCCCCCTCGCCCCTGGTGAATAAGAACGCCCAGATCATCGACGCGGTGGGCTGGTGCATCAATGCCCAGCCCAGCAACGCGGAAGCGGCCTTCAAGGTGCTCAAGTTCCTGGAATCTGAAACCTACAAGGAAGTGTTGGGCCAGACTCCCGTTGCGCCGCCTGCCTTCATGGCCGCCGCGGAGGGCTACTATGCCAAGCTGACCGAGGCCGGCGCCAAGGACATGGCCGACGCGCTGGATTACATGCTCAACGCTGAGATCAAGCTGCCCGTACGCTTCCTGGATCCCTGGGGCGCAAAGGCCCAAAAATTCCTGGAGGCCGAGTGGAACACCTTTATCACCGGGGAACGCCCTGTGGCGGAACTGGACGCCCTGGTCACGGAGATCAATGAGGTGATCGAAAGCTCAAAATAATCCGCGGCGCATGACGCCGCGGGAGGGGGCGGTACCATTCCTTCCGTGGCATGGCGCAGGGAAACCGGCGCGGAGTGAAACTTCATTGCCGCGCCGGTTTCTCCTGCGAATACGCAAAAAAGAGGTCAAGATGAAAGCGGCAAAACGCATCATTGAGGCATACCTGTCGGATGCCCTGACCAGGCTTCAAGAGCATGGGGAGCTGCGGCGGATGTTCCGCCAATGCTTTCTCAATACGCTGGACACCACCACCTCGCTATTGGAGGACGGCACCGCGTTCATCATCACCGGGGATATCCCGGCCATGTGGCTGCGGGATTCCACCGCGCAGGTGCTGCACTATGTGCGGTTTGCGCAGCACGGGGAGGTCGCCGCGCTTCTGGAAGGTTTACTGGCACGGCAGGTGGAATATATCCGGATCGATCCTTACGCCAACGCGTTCAACCGGGGGGCCGGTGGTGCGCGGCTTCATGAGGACAGGCCGCCCCAGGGCCCCTGGGTGTGGGAGCGCAAGTATGAGGCGGATTCCCTTTGCTATCCCATGCTGTTGGCACACCGGCTGTATGAACGGACCGGGCGCACAAGGTTCCTGACTGATGCTTTCCATGAGGCGCTGCACGCCATCGTCTCAGTTTTTTCCACGGAGCAGCACCACCGGGAGCAAAGCACCTACCGCTTTGAGCGGGACAATTGCCCGAAAAGCGATACCTTGTGCCAGGGAGGGCTGGGGGCGCCGGTTGCATACACCGGCATGACCTGGTCCGGCTTTCGGCCCAGCGACGATGCCTGCGCCCTGGGCTATCTGATCCCGGCGAATCTGTTTGCGGCCCGTGCCCTGCAATGGGTCAGGGAATTTGCGCTGCTCCTTGGCTACAGGGAGCTTGAGGCCGGGGCGGCGCGCCTGCGGGAGGAGATCACCCGGGGGATCGCCGCGCATGGCATGGTGACCCATCCCGTCCACGGCGAGATATACGCCTATGAAACGGATGGCATGGGCCATTATGAGCTGATGGACGACGCCAACGTTCCCAGCCTGCTTTCCCTGCCCTTGCTGGAGGTCTGTGCCATGGATGACCCGCTGTACCTGCGCACCCGCGCCTTTGTTCTAAGCTCGGACAACCGCTACTATTACAAGGGCGCGCTGGCCCGGGGCGTGGGCAGCCCCCACACCCCGCAGGGCTACGTGTGGCCCATCGCCCTGTGCGTGCAGGCGATGACCGCAAGGGACCCGCAGGAGCTGGCGGCGCTGCTGGGCATGCTGATCAGTACCCATGGGGGGACATGCTTCATGCATGAAAGCTTTGACCCCAATGCACCGGAAAATTATACCCGCCCTTGGTTCGCCTGGGCCAATTCCCTTTTTGGCGAGCTGCTCTACCGGCTGCACGAGGAAGGCGCCCTTATCCGGACGGCGGACGCGGCGGCGGCGTGGCTGCGCGCGCAAGGGGGATGACCGGGCGTTTCTTCCAGGAGCAATATGGTGGGGTGCGCGCCATGAGGGGGATATCGGATATGATCTTCCAGGCATAGGCATATGTGCAGAGCAGGTGCTTCCGGCCATCCGCTGGCGGCAGGGGGCGCCTGTTTTGCCGGCGGCGGGTGCACGCAATGAAGGAATTGTCAGCTTCCAAGCCCCGCCGGCAGCGTTTGTTATGTTTTCTCCTTCCGTTTTGTGGGTACAATGAAAGTAGCCCATGCATGATTGATGGA
>JAEWWY010000376.1 GCA_023458835.1 Bacillota bacterium | reverse complement strand
TTTCCACCGTCATCACCAAATGGTTGGTGGGGGTGGCGGGGCCGCCCAACTGTGTCGGTCCCTGGGGATAGTACCCTTCCGCCGACAGGGAGAATACGTTCCGGGGCTCGGTAAAGAACAGGTAGTCGTAAATGGTGCGGCGTACATCCTCGGCGAGCTGCTCCAGGGGCTTTACGGCTACGCGTCCCGCGGGCAGCAGCAGAAACGCCAGAACCACCGCAACGATGGCGATGGGCAGTATGCGGCGGGCGGGCAGATCCTCATGGATATTCCGGGAATACAAAACCACCAGCGCCACGAGCGCGGGCAGGCTGAACACCAGCAGTTCCTGGCGCCCGGAAAACCAGACGCCCATCATAACGATAAGGATCATGCCCAGCGCCGGATAAAACCCCGCGCCGCGCATGCACAGAAAATACGATATGACGGCGAATACCAATGCGATCAGAATGGATGCTTCCGCGGCATACAAGGGTATGGCATCAGGCTGCCCCGCCAGCACAAGATACAGCGCTTTCCCCACCTGGATGGCGGAAGAGACAACAAGCCCGCCGCCGGGGGAAAGCAGCATGTCCGCTCCCTGCCAGATGACAAGCCCGGCCAGCAGGAACCATCTGAACCGGCGGGCCAGGGAGAAGAGCGATAAGGCTGCCGTCACGACTGCGCAGGCGGTAAGGGCGGCGGGCCATAAGGCCTGGATGGGCAAAACCAATTCAAGCGGCAGCGTCAGCCCCGCGGACAAAAGAAAGGACAGGCCGGCCCTGGAGAAGATTTCGCCCGTCTTTTCATTTTTCTGCATGAGTGGCCGCCTCCTTTCCTACATGACTTGGCCTGCAAATTCCACTTGACGTCGTAGTCTGTCAAACCCCCTGGGAGGTGTCGGGACTGTAAATCCGAAGCCAGCGACATATGCGGCGCAGACTCGAAAAGATGGCATAGCCACTTTTTCGATTAACTTTCGCTTGGCGTAACGTAGCATACTTCAATGGTGTTCTGCTGCAGGCGGCTGATAATGGGCAGGATGGCCGGATTTTCCGGCGAAAAGGTGGCCAGGTACAGCCTGACGGACGGCCCCATCCGGCGGATGCGGATGATCATATCCGCCACGGTGGAGTTGAGCCTGGAGGTGATGATCACCGTGGCGCCGGTACGGCGCATGCGGCGGGTTTCCAGCAGCAGCACCCGTTCAAACCGCTCCGACTGGGAAAAGTCGAGGCGTGCCAGCTCTTCCAGCAAGGCAGGAGCGCCCATGCTCTTGTCATACTCCATGAGCCGCTTGCCAAGCAGGGGAAGCCGCACGGGGTGATCGTCCCGCATTTGCTTAAGCACCACCGATGCCGCCGTTTCGCACAGCGCATCCTGCAAAAAGGCTTTGGCCTGAGGCTTGGATTTTTCCGATAGAAAGGGAGGCGCGCAGTCCAACAAGACCAGCGCATCGGGCAGCGCGGGCTCCTCAAAGCGGCGCACCATCAGTTCCCGCTTGCGCATGCTCAGCTTCCAATGGACCTTTTTCAGCGGATCGCCGGGCTGATACGTGCGCACATCGGAGGGCGTGGTAGGATCCTCCCGTGCCCTGGCCAGCGTTTCCAGCCCGGCATCCCCAGGGCTGAAATGCAGCGGCTCCACTTCGAAAGGAAGCGGAAGCACCATCAAATCAAGGGGCGGCGTATCGGGCAGAAGGCTGCGCGCGAAAAAGCCGAACACATCCTCCACCAGATAGCTTAAAACGCCGGGAGAAAACACGCCCACATGGGCGGTTATAAAACGGTAGGCAAGCCGCTGGCTTCTGCGCCCGGAAAAGGGAAGCCGGGTTATGATGGGCGGTTCCCCCGGCGCGGCGGCCAGCGTGATGGTGATGGGGGCGATGGGCAAAAAGCCCCTGTGTTTGACCACAATCTCCAGGGTGACAACTTCGCCCCGCTGCACGCGGTGGCTGGATAGGGTATGGGAAACGCTGGCCGACCTGCCCGCCATCGTTACGCTGAGCAGCGCCAAAAAGGCCATGGCGGCAAGCAGCACGGCAAAGAGCAGATAGATTTTGCTGCCTGTGGACAGCGCCGCCAGCAGGCAGGAAAAAAGCACCGCAAAAAGGGTCAAAAGGCGGGATTTCATGGCAGTTTCACGGGCACCGGCACATTTTCCAGAATGGTTACAAGCACCCGCTCCGAAGTAATGCCCTTCATCCGGGCCTCGGGGTTCGGGATCAGCCGGTGGGAAAGAACCGGCAGCGCCATATGCTGCACATCCTCAGGAAGAATGAAGTCACGGCCATCCAGCAGCGCGCAGGCCTGGGCCGCGCGGATCAGCGCAATGGCCCCGCGGGGCGAACCGCCAAGCTGCAAGGAGGGGTGGTTGCGGGTCTGGGCCATGATGTTGGCCACATAGCTGCGCACTTCCTTGGAGCAATAGATGGTGCCCACCATCTCCTGCAGCTCCACCACTTCCTGCGCGGTGCATACGGGCTCCAGCGTAACCAGGGGCGTGATCTGCCCGCTGTAGCGCTCCAGCACGTCCATTTCTTCCTCAATGGAAGGATAGCCGATGGAAATGCGAAGGAAGAACCGGTCCATCTGCGCCTCGGGCAGGGGATAGGTACCTACGAATTCCACCGGGTTTTGCGTGGCCAGCACAATGAAGGGGCGGGGCAGGGGGTGGGTGATGCCATCCACGGTCACCTGGTATTCTTCCATGACCTCCAGAAGGCTGGATTGCGTTTTGGGAGAGGTGCGGTTGATTTCGTCCGCCAGAACCACCTGGCTCATGACGGCGCCGGGCTTGAATTCCATTTCCCCGGTCTGGAAATTTGCCATGGTAAAGCCGGTGATGTCGCTGGGCATGACGTCCGGCGTAAACTGGATGCGCTTGAAGGAGCAATCCAGGGATTTGGCCAGTGCGCTGGCCAAGGTGGTTTTGCCTACGCCGGGCACGTCTTCAATCAGTACATGGCCTTTGCACAAAAGCGCGATCAAAGCATATTCGATGGCTTCGTCCTTGCCCACGATGACCTTGCGGATATTCTGCTGAAGGGCGCGGATGACGCGCCGCGGTTGCTGCATACGATGTTTCTCTCCTTTGTTTTCGCACCGTGCTGTGCTTCGCTTGCCCGGTGTTGCGTCTGTTCAGGCTGCGCCTTCATCGACTCCAGGCTCACTTCGTTCGCCCTCCAACTTTTCGCACCGTGCTGTGCTTCGCTTGCCCGATGCTCCGCCTCTTTAGGCTGCGGCTTCTTGCCCTCCAAAGGGTCCGCCGCAAATGGAAGCCGGCTGACAAAAGCCCATTTCACAGTATAGCGGATTCGCCCCCGTTTTACAAGCACTTGAAAAATCA
>JAEWWY010000375.1 GCA_023458835.1 Bacillota bacterium | reverse complement strand
ATCAAGGACAGGTGTTTTTTTATTTGACGGATACGCACCCGGCCCTGGCAGCGATTCTCCGACATGGCATCCGGGTATCCTAAAAAGAATGATCGGAAGGAGAATCATCATGAAAAAAATGCTTGCCCTCGCCGCCGCTCTGGTACTCGTACTTTTCACTGCCTCCTGCGCCCTTGCCGAGGAACCGCTCAAGGTGGCCATCGTCCAATTGGTGGAAAACGGCGCTTTCAAAGACATGCGGGAAGGCTTTATCGCCCGCATGCGGGAGCTTGGCTATACAGAGGATAAAGTGGTCTTCCTGGAGAAGAATGCATCCGGTGACACGAGCAGCCTGTACACCATCGCCCAGGGTGTGGTGGATGAGAAGGTGGACCTGATCGTCACCATCGCCACTCCTCCCACCCAGGCCGTGGTGAATCTGGAAAGCGGCATCCCGGTATTCTTCATCTCTGTGGCCAACCCTCTTGGGGCGGGCGTCATCACCGATATGCAAAAGCCCGACAAGAACGCCACCGGCGCTTCCAACGCCATCCCCATCAGTGAAAATTTCAAGCTGGCCGCGAAGCTGACGCCGGATGTGAAGGATTATGGCCTCATCTATTGCACCAGTCAGGTGAACTCCGTCACCACCATTGAAAACGCCAAAGCATATCTTGATGCCAACGGCTATACCTACAAGGAAGCCGTGGTCACCGCCAGCACCGAGGTGTACGAGGCGGCCCTGTCCCTTGTGGATCAGGGCGTGGACGGCCTTTTCATCCCCAATGACAGCGTAATCCAGGATGCCATGGAAGTCATTTCCCAGGTGGCAAAGGACGCCAAAATTCCGGTGTACGGTTCCTCCGCCGTAATGGTGAATTCCGGCGCCTTTGCCACCATTTCCATCAGCGATCCGGAGATCGGCGCCATCGTGGCCGATATGGTGCACAAGCATTTAAGCGGTACGCCTGTTAATGAGATCCCCGCCGTGGTGGTGGATAAGTTCACCACCGTCATCAACAAGACCACTGCCGATGCTATCGGCGTGACTGTGCCCCAGGAAGTGCTGGACAGCGCCGTGGTCGTGGAATAATCATGCTTCGAAAGGAGGATCGCCTTGAACCAACTGATGGGAGCCATCCACCAGGGATTTTTATATGCCGCGCTGGCGGTAGGCGTCTACGTTGCGTTCCGCATCCTCAATACGCCTGATCTTACAACCGATGGAAGCTTCACTTTGGGGATGGCCGTATCGGCGGTATTGACCGCTGCCGGCCATCCCCTCCCCGGCCTTTTGGCCGCGCTGCTTTGCGGCATGCTGGCAGGGTCCGTCACCGGGCTTTTGCAGACAAAGGCGGGCATCTATCCCATACTGGCCGGCATCCTGGTTATGAGCGGGCTGTATTCCGTGAACCTGTTCATAATGGGCGGCACGCCGAATCTGGCGCTGCCCAAAACGCTGTTCAAGGATGCGTATGCCCTCTTTCCCGGCATCGCCAAGGAGGGCCGGGACCTTGTGGCCGCCGGTGTGGCGCTTTTGTTCGCAGCCCTGTGCGTCGCATTTTTGATCTGGTTTTTCAAGACCCATGTGGGCCTTTGCATCAGGGCCACAGGCAACAATGAGGATATGGTGCGCTCCTCCTCCATCAACGCCGGGCTCATGAAGGTTCTGGCGCTTTCCCTGGCCAATGGCCTGGTGGCGCTTTCCGGGGCCATGGTGGCACAGTTGCAGGGCTATGCGGATGTGAACGCCGGCATCGGCATGGTGGTGGTGGGCATCGCCTCGGTGATCATCGGCGAAGTCATCTTTGGCAAAAGGGGCGTCACCGTGGGTCTCATATCCTGCGTGGCCGGCTCGTTTTTGTACAGGCTGATCCTTGCCTTTGCCTTCCGCTCCAGCATTTTGCCGGCCTACGCATTCCGGCTGGTCGCCGCCGTGATCGTGGGCGCCGCGCTGGCCATTCCCCATATCCGCAAAAACATCCGCCGGAGCCTTCGCAAAAGGGGAGGGACAAAAGTTGCTGGACATTGAAAACCTGTCCCTTATCTTTTCCAAGGGTACGGTGAACGAGCACAAGGCGCTTCATGACCTTTCCCTGCACTTGGGCAGGGGGGAATTCGTGACGGTGCTGGGCTCCAACGGCGCGGGGAAATCCTCGCTGTTCAATGCCATCTGCGGAACCCACGACCTGGAGGCCGGGCGGATCGTGCTGGATGGCAGGGATATCACCTGGATGAAGGAATTCAAAAGGGCCCACATCATCGGCAGGCTGTTTCAGGACCCTATGAAGGGCACCGCGCCGGATATGACCATTGAGGAAAACCTGGCTTTGGCTCATGCCAGGGGTGCTCGCGGGCCCTTTTCCCGGGCCGTGCGCAAAAGCGACCAGGCTTTTTTCCGCGACAGGCTGGCGGAATTTCACATGGGCCTGGAAGACCGCATGAAAACCAAGGTAGGCCTCTTATCCGGCGGACAGCGGCAGGCCATGACGCTCTTGATGGCTACCGTAGCCGCCCCCAAGCTGCTTTTGCTGGATGAGCACACTGCGGCGCTGGATCCCAATACCGCGGAAACGGTGCTCAATATCACCCGGGAGATCGTGGCCCGTCAGGGGATCACCACCATGATGATCACCCATAACATGGTTTCCGCCCTTTCCCTGGGCACCCGCACCATCATGATGGACGCCGGCCGCGTCATCCTGGATATCAAAGGCCAGGAGCGGGCAAACATCACGCTGGATGAGCTGCTGGAGCGCTATGCCAAATCCAGCGGCGCGCGTTTGAACACCGACCGGGTACTCCTGTCCATGAAGAAGTAATCGCCCGCTCCCATCCCGCTTTCAGTATAGTATCAGCTTTTTGTACATGAACTCCCTTTCCCAAATGCATGACGAATGCAGGAAAGGGAGCTTATTCTTTTTGGGCAAAAGCTGAAAAATACAAAATAATCCTTGACAACAATCATTTCACCTGTATAATACACGTATAATTATTCATAATTTCGGAATGATTATGCTTCTTGGAGGGAGCCGCATGGCAAAGGTATTTATTGATGGCCAGGAGGGCACCACAGGGCTGAACATTGCCCGGCGGCTTGCCGGGCGCAAAGACATCCAATTGATCCCCATTGAAGAAACGCTGCGCAAGGATGCGCGGGAGCGAAGGCAAAAGATGCAGGAGGCGGATGTAGCCATCCTGTGTTTGCCGGATGAGGCGGCCAGGGAAGCCGTGCATCTGGCGGAGGGGCTTTCCGTACGCATCCTGGACGCTTCCACCGCCCACAGGACGCAAAACGGCTGGGCATACGGGTTTCCCGAATTGTCCAAAGAGCACAGGGAAGCTGTTCAAAAGGGGAGCAGGGTTTCCGTTCCCGGATGCCATGCCAGCGGGTTTGCGGCGCTTGTCTATCCTCTTGTCAAGGCGGGGGTGCTGCCTGGTGATTATCCCATCGTGTGCCATTCGGTAACGGGGTATTCCGGCGGGGGCAAGAAGATGATTGCCGAGTACGAATCACAGGAACGCTCTCCCGGGCTCGATAGCCCCCGGCAGTACGCCCTTTCCCAAGCCCACAAGCATCTGCCGGAAATGCAAAAGGTATGCGGCCTGACTGATGCACCCATATTTGACCCCATCGTGGCCGATTTTTACGGCGGCATGGCGGTATCGGTGCCGCTGCATGCAAGGCTTCTCAAAGGTACTCCCAGCCGCAAAGAGCTGCATGCGGTATATTCCGCCCATTATCAGGGTGAAAAGCTGGTTCGCGTACTGCCTCTTGATGCGGGCGCGGAAATGGGCGGCTTCCTGGCCGCGAACACATTGGCTGGAAATGACGGCATAGAGATTTTGATCTGCGGAAACGACGAAAGGCTGCTGCTTATGGCAAGGTTTGACAACCTGGGCAAAGGTGCCTCCGGGGCAGCGGTGCAGTGCCTGAACCTGATGACAGGTGCCGGGGAATATTTGGGCCTAAACTGCTAGGAGGATAAGAAATATGAAGTTTATTTCCGGCGGCGTATGCGCCGCCCAGGGGTTTTTGGCAGGCGGCATCCATTGCGGGATCCGCAAAAATAAAACAAAAAAGGATCTGGCATTGATCATCAGCCAAACGCGGGCCGCGGCGGCCGGCATTTATACCGCTAACCTGGTCAAGGGCGCGCCGATTTATGTGACAAAGGAAAATATCGCAGATGGCTATGCGCAGGCCATCATCTGCAACAGCGGCAACGCCAATACCTGCAATGCCGATGGCATCGGCATCGCCAAGGGCATGTGCGATTTGGTGGCAAAGCATCTGCCCATTTCCGCCGGCGACGTGATCGTGGCCTCCACAGGCGTGATCGGCCAGCCCTTGTCCCTTGCGCCCATGGCGGAGCATATGGCCGCCTTGGCGCAAAGCTTAAGCGCCCATGGGGAAAGCGCGGCGGCGGAGGCCATTATGACCACCGATACCGCCAAAAAGGAAGCGGCCGTTTCCTTTGAGCTCGGGGGCAAGGCCTGCCGCCTGGGGGGCATGGCCAAGGGCTCGGGGATGATCCACCCCAACATGGCCACCATGCTGGTGTTTCTAACTACCGACGCGGCCATTTCACCCCAAATGCTCCAAAAGGCGCTGATCCGCGATACGCAGGATACCTTCCACATGGTCAGTGTGGATGGGGATACCTCCACCAACGACATGGTGAGGATCCTGGCCAACGGCCTGGCGGGCAATGATCCGATCGACGGGGAAGGGGAAGCGTTTGAGGCTTTTTGCAAAGCCTTGAACGCCGTTACTGCAACGCTTTGCAAGGCCATCGCCAAGGATGGGGAGGGGGCCACCAAGCTGCTCACATGCATCGCTTCCGGTGCCGCCGACAAGAAAACGGCCAGGACCGTTGCCAAATCCGTGATCTGTTCCAGCCTCTTGAAATCCGCCATGTTCGGCGCGGATGCCAACTGGGGCCGTGTGCTGTGCGCCATCGGCTACAGCGGGGCTGCCGTGGATGTTCAGAAGATCGACGTGGCCTTTTCTTCGGCGGCGGGGCATGTGGCCGTCTGCAAGAGCGGCGCCGGCATTCCCTTTAACGAGGAAACGGCCAAGGAAGTGCTCTGCAGGGATGAGGTCAATATCCTGGTCGGCTTGAACGATGGCAGCGAAACCGCCACCGCCTGGGGCTGTGACCTGACATACGATTACGTGAAAATCAACGGCGATTACCGCACGTAATAACAAGGAGAGGCTGATTATGCACCTTGATAACGCCCAGCGGGCGCAGGTTTTGATCGAAGCGCTGCCCTATATCCAGCGTTACAACGGCAAGATCATCGTGGTAAAGTACGGCGGAAACGCCATGATCAAT
This sequence comes from Bacillota bacterium, assembly GCA_023458835.1. Classification (GTDB taxonomy): domain Bacteria; phylum Bacillota; class Clostridia; order Christensenellales; family Aristaeellaceae; genus JAEWAH01. Next base: position 2,271 of record JAEWWY010000375.1, on the reverse strand, counting down.
GACGGCCTGAAGCTGAATGTGATGAAGGATATCGTCATGCTGTCCCTGATTGGCATCAAGGTGGTGCTGGTGCACGGCGGCGGGCCCGAAATTTCGCAAACGCTTCAAAAAATGGGCAAAAAGAGCGAATTTGTGGACGGACTCCGCGTGACCGATGAAGAGACGGCCGATGTGGTGCAGATGGTTCTGGCCGGGAAGATCAACAAGACCCTGGTGGCGCAATTGGTGAACATCGGCGGCAAGGCCATCGGCCTGTGCGGCATGGACGGCGGGCTGATCGAGGCAAAGGTGCTGGATGAGCGGCTGGGCTATGTGGGGGAAATCACCGGCATCAACACCCAGCCCATCCTGGACCTGCTGGACATGGGGTACATTCCCGTCATCTCCACCGTGGGGTATGACAGGGAAGGCCATGTGTACAACATCAACGCCGATACTGCCGCAGCCCGCATTGCCGGCACTCTGAAGGCCGAAAGCATGATTTCCATGACCGATACCGTGGGCCTTTTAAGGGATAAAAATGATCCGTCCACCCTTATCCCCCAGGTGGGGGTGAGCGAAGCGCCGCAACTGGAAAGGGAAGGCGTTATCTCCGGCGGCATGATCCCCAAGGTGGAGTGCTGCATCGAGGCGATCCGCCGGGGCGTCAAAAAGGTATTCATCATTGACGGGCGCGTGCCCCACGCCATACTGATCGAGGTATTGACCGACGAGGGCGTCGGCACCATGTTTGTGTAGGAGGGCCATATGAACATACGGGAAGCGGACCAAACCTATGTGGCCAACACCTATGGCCGCTTTGACCTGACCCTTGTGGAAGGGAAAGGCTCCCTGATCCGGGATGACGCGGGCAAAACCTACATCGACCTGGGCACGGGCATCGCCGTCAACATATTTGGTGTGGCGGACGAAGCCTGGCAGCAGGCGGTTTTGGAGCAGATGGCCCGGCTGCCCCATGCCTGCAACCTGTACTACACCGCGCCCCAGGCGGAGCTGGCGATGCTGCTTTGCCAAAAGACGGGCATGAAAAAGGTATTCTTCGGCAACTCCGGGGCGGAGGCCAACGAATGCGCCATCAAGGTGGCCAGAAAGTTCGCCTATGATACAAAGGCCGAGGAAAACCCCGTCATCGTGACGCTGAATAACAGCTTCCATGGCCGTACCGTCACCACCCTTTCCGCCACGGGGCAGGACAGCTTCCACCAGTATTTCGGGCCCTTCACCCCGGGGTTCATGCATGTGGACCCGGATGACTTCTCCCAAATGGCATCGGCCCTTGAAAACACGCGGGTCTGCGCCGTTCTGCTGGAAATGGTGCAGGGGGAGGGCGGCGTCCACGTTCTGGACATGGGTTACGTGCAGAAGGTGGCCGCGCTGTGCAGGGATAAGGGCGTGCTGCTCCTGGTGGATGAGGTCCAAACCGGCAACGGCAGGACAGGGGAATTGTACGCTTACATGCATTACGGCATTTCTCCGGACGTGGTATCCACCGCCAAGGGCCTGGGCGGCGGGCTGCCCATCGGCGCTTGCCTGATGAACGATAAGACCGCCGGGGTCCTTTCCTCCGGCACCCACGGCTCCACCTTCGGGGGCAATCCCGTATGCGCCGCCGGCGCCTTGAGCATTGTAAAGCGGCTGGATGATGCGCTTTTGAAAAGCGTCCGGGAAAAGGGAAGGTATATCGTGGAATCGCTTCAAAACGCGCCCGGCGTAAAGAGCGTCAGCGGCTTTGGCCTGATGCTGGGGGTCGAAACGGAAAAACCGGCCAGGGAAGTGGTGGCCGCCTGCCAATCAAAAGGCGTTCTGGTCCTGACCGCAAAGCACAAGGTGCGGCTGCTGCCCGCCTTGAATATTCCCATGGACCTCATCATACAAGGCATTGAGATATTGAAGGAGGCGATTCACCCATGAATCATTTATTGAAGCTGTCCGACCTTGCCGCCGGGGAGATTCTGGAGATCCTGAACCTGGCGGATCAATTGAAATATGAAAAGACCCACGGCATCGCCCACAAATACCTGCAGGATAAAACGCTGGGCATGATCTTCCAAAAGGCCTCCACCCGCACCAGGGTATCCTTTGAGGTGGGCATGTTCGAACTGGGGGGATACGCGCTGTTCCTGTCCTCCAATGATCTTCAAATCGGCCGGGGCGAGCCGGTGCAGGATACGGCCAGGGTGCTTTCCCGGTACCTGGACGGTATCATGATCCGCACCTACAAGCAGCAGGAGGTGGAGGATCTGGCCAGGTACGGCTCCATCCCCGTGATCA
>JAEWWY010000374.1 GCA_023458835.1 Bacillota bacterium | reverse complement strand
CGCTGGGAAAGAAGCATGTCCTCCAGGGCGATGGTGACGGTCACGCCGTTTTCATCCGCCTCAAGCCCCAAAAGCTCTCCCTGTTCCGGCTGCCTGTTCAGGGGAACGATTTTGGCCAGGTCCCAGGGGGCCATGTTCCAAAAGCGCTGATAGCCCACGGTGGAAAACAGGAAAGCGCCGTCCACCCCCACATCGGTATACACCCCGTCCAGGGAAAGGCTCCGGCCTTCCCGGGTGATGCCCTTGAGCATGCCCGCATCGGAAAAGGACAAGGTGACGCCCTGAATGTCAAAGCGCGTGCCGGGCTCCGCCCCGGCGGCCGGGGGGATCAGGAAAATAAGCGCCAGCAACAGGAAGCAGATGGGGATCAGGCCCTTGTGATGCTTGAAGGCGGCCATTTTCAAAGCGGTGCTCGCTCCTTTATGCCCGGCGGGAAAAGATTTGGACAAGGATAAACGCTTAACCACGCATTATTATCAAATACGGCCGGGCTGCTTGACGAATTCTGTTTCTGATGCAAAGTTTATCCCAAAACGACAGCTATGTCAATATGAAATTGGCTAATATTAAGAAACCGGAGCGCCGCATTTCTCAATTTGATATTGACAAGGGGATCAACACTTTCTATACTGTGAACAAAGAGAAATCGTTTATCCAATAAAAATGGAGCTGATGCGCATTGCGGAGAAACGGGCATTTTATATCCATCCTGCCCCTGGCGGCGGCCCTCCTTTGGGCGCTGTTGGCGGCGGGAGCCTTTGCGGAAGCAATGTCCGGCGCCATAAGCTATGGCGATTATTATAGTGCGGCCGGGGAAGCGGATTTTCCGGCCGGGGAGATTCTGCTTCCCGGGAACGCCATTTCCAATCCCCGGGAAGGCGGCGCGTATGTGGAGCCGGGGGATACCCGGGGCGTGAAAAACGCGCTGATCCTGAACAGCCCGTCGGGGTGGGCGGACTGGACATTCACGGTGGATGCGCCGGGGTGGTACCAGTTGGAGATCACCTACCTTGCGCTGTCCGCCCGGCAAAGCGATATTGAAATGCAGCTTATGCTGGACGGCGCCTTCCCGTTTGAACAGTGCCGGAGCCTGCTTCTGCGCAGGGTATATGAAGCCGAAGGCCCCATCGCAAGGGACAGCCGGGGTCACGATGTGCGGCCCAGGCTGAAGGAAGCCTCCCTTTGGCAGAGCGTTCTGCTCCAGGACCACAACAACCATTATGGGGAGCCTTACCGCTTTTACCTTTCGCCGGGGGAGCATACGCTGAGCGCCGCCCTGGCCGCCGAGGCGGCGGCTGTAAGCGGCCTCCGGTTTGTCAATACGCCGGCCCCCGAGCCATATGAAAATACCGTTGGGGGAAAGCCGGACAGCGCCCGGGGCGTCACCGTGAAGTTTGAGGCGGAGGAGGCCGGGCTCCGGAACAGCCCTGTGCTCTATCCTTTGAGCGAGCGGGCCGACAGCGCCGCCAGCCCCAGCGACCCGGTCAAGGTGCGCATGAACACCATCGGCGGCGAGCACTGGAAGCGCCAGGGGGAGTGGATGGAGTGGGCCTTTCAAGTGCCCGAGGATGGCCTGTACCATTTGAGCATGCGGGTATTGACGGATTTCCTCCGGGGCATGGGCAGCACCCGCAGGCTGTATATCGACGGCGCCGTGCCCTTTGCCCAAGCGAACCATGTGACCGTTCCCTACCGGGCGGAGTGGCAGATGTATACGCTCTGCGACGGGGAAGGGAAGCTTTTGCCCCTGTACCTGGCAAAGGGAGAGCATACCCTCAGGCTGGAGGTGGCCAGCGGCCCTTACAGCGAGCCGCTGCGCAGGCTGGAAGGGGCCGTTGCGGAGCTGGGGGCCATCTACCGCAGGATCATCGTCATCACCGGGGACAACGCCGACGGAGACAGGATCACCATCGACTTGAACCGCGACTTCCATCTGGACAAGAAGATCCCCGGCCTGATGGAGGATTTTGCGCGGATCACAAAGCTGCTCAGGGACCAGCAGCAGGCCATTGAGCAGAACACATCCGGGGGCAGCGAAGCCGCGATGCTGACCCAGGCGGCGGTGCAACTGGAGAATTTTATCCGGTATCCGGAGGATGTTCCCCTGCAACTGGAGTCCTTCAAAAACAATATTTCCGGCCTTGCCTCCCAGGTGCTCCGGCTCAGGGAGCAGCCGATGCAGTTGGACTATTTTGTATTGACCTCTGCGGATGTGCCTTTGCCCAAGTCGGGCGCGGGCTTTTTTCAGCAGGCATCCTTCCGCCTGAGGGCCTTTTTCGGTTCCTTTTTTGAGGATTACACGGCGGTGGGGGACGTATATCAGCAAAGCAAAGCCGCGCCCACCATCACGGTTTGGGTCTGCGCCAACGACCTGGGGGCCACGGGCATCGCCTCCGGCCGGGACCAGACGCAGATCCTGAAGGAACTGATCGACCAGCGGTTCGTACAGGAAACGGGCATCCAGGTGAACCTGAGCCTGATCGACGGCTCCCAAACGCTGATGCAGGCCATTCTGGGCGGCAAAGGCCCGGATGTGGCCATCACCGTGTACAAGGAGCTGCCGGTGAACCTGGCCATGCGGGGCGCGCTTGCGGACCTTGCGCAGTTTGAAGGCTTTGCCTCCGCCAGGGCCGGGTTCATGGATTCGGCCATCATACCGTATACGTACCAGGGCGGCGTGTACGCCCTGCCGGAAACCCAGAATTTTGACATGATCTTTTACCGCAAGGATATTTTTTCGCAGCTTGGCCTGTCGGTGCCGGACACCTGGGAGGATTTCAGGGCCCTGGTGCCCGTGATCCAGAAGCAGGGCATGCAGGTGGGCATCCCCTCGCCTACGGTGACGAACAACAACACGCTGGGCTTTCAGGCCCAGTTGTTCCAGCGGGGGCTGAGCTATTACACGGACGACCTGATGCAGACGCAGTTTCACGAGCCCCTGGCGCTGGAGGCCTTCAAGGCCTGGACGGATTTATATGCAAAGTACGCGCTGCCGGTGAAGTATGACTTCTTCTCCAGGTTCCGCACAGGCACCATGCCCATGGCCATTGCAAGCTACACCACCGCCAATACGCTGGCTGCGGCGGCGCCCGAGCTTGACGGCCTGTGGGAAATCGCCCCCATCCCCGGCGTCAAAAAGCCGGACGGGACCGTTGACCGCAGTGAGGGGGCCACGGGCACGGGGGCGGTGCTTGTTGCCGCATCCAGGGAGCAGGAGGCGGCCTTTTCCTTCATTTCCTGGTGGGTAAGCGAGGAGGTTCAGGCGGAATTCGGCCTGGCGTTGGAAAACCTGATGGGCGCCGCGGCCCGCTGGCCTACCGCAAACACCGGCGCCTTCAGGCGGATGAAGTGGACGCTCCCCCGGCAAAACGCCCTGCTGGAGCAATGGAAATATGTAAAGGATATTCCGCAGCTTCCGGGCAACTACATCACCAACAGAAACCTGTCCTTCGCCTTCCGGGCAGCGGTTTACCACAAGAAGAACCAGCGG
>JAEWWY010000373.1 GCA_023458835.1 Bacillota bacterium | reverse complement strand
GCCGCAAAAAAGCTTCAAGGTGCGGGCCAAAGCCGAACAGGGCAAGCCCACCTTCGAGGCATCGCTGTTTGAAAGCAGGCCTTTTGCCGAATACAAGTCGTTTGTTTTGCGCAACAGCGGCAACGACGACGTGTGGACGCGGGTAAATGACGCCTACCAGTCCATGCTCATCGACAAGCTGGACACCACCGTCATCCACCAGGCCGTCAACCCTGTGGCTGTATACCTGAACGGCCAATACTGGGGCCATTACAACATGCGGGAGCGGGTGGACGAATACTTTGTGGCCCAGCATGAAGGAATCCCCATGGAGAAGGCCGGCAGCATGGACATCCTGGAAGCCAGCGGCACGGTGGTTTATGGCAGCAGCCAGGAGTACAAGGACCTTATCGCCAAGGTGAAAACCCTTTCCCCCGGTGCCAAGGCGGAAGACCTGAAATATATCACCGACCGCGTTGACGTGGACAACTATTTTGACTATATGGCGCTGGAGTGGTTCTTCGGCAACTCCGACCCGGGCAATATACGGTTCTACAAGCTCAAGGGCGAGGGGAACAAGTGGCGCTGGATCTTCTACGATTCGGATTACGGCATGTTCAATTCCGCCTACAACAGCCCCAGATCCTATATGGACCCCAATGGCGCGGGCGACCAAAACATCAACAACACCCTGATCCGCAAGCTTCTGGAAAACAAAGAGATGCGGGAAAAATTCCTGCAGCGCCTGGGGCGGATTTTTCAAACCTTCACCACACAGGCCATGCTGGACACGTTCAACGGGCTGGTCGCCGCCATCGAGCCTGAAATGCCGCTGCACTTTGCCCGCTGGGCGGAGTTTAACGAGCAGGCGATCAATGCCGACTCCCCTCTCACGGCGGAAGGCGCCCTGCGTTACTGGAATTCCCGGCTGAACCGCTCCCGCAACGTCATCAAAAAGCGCCCCACGCTCTTTTATCAGATGGTGCAGGATTACTTCGGCCTGTCCGGCACCGCCATGGCATCCTATTTCGGCGAAAAACCATCCCTGCCGCCGGACGCAATTTAAGATAGCCTTGACCGTATTCCTGATGAAACAATGGGCTGCCGTACCGGAAGTCAGCTTCCGGCACGGCAGCCCTGCTGCTTTGTATCAAACGATTTGATGATTGCAAATTTTGTATTGTGCCATATCTTTCAGTTTTCGTCTGATGGCTTGTATGGTATAATGCAAGATGATCAGCTTAAAAAGCGTGCAGCCCCGCCGCATTTCCCTATCGGCTGCCTGTCGGCGTTCTTCCGCCCCCTGATGAAAGGAGCGTTTTTTCGATGCAAGTAACCCCGGTACCGCGCCCTCCGCAAAAGCGCAAGCCTTCCGGCGTGCCCAAACGGAAGAAGCCTTCCGTGCTGCCCAGCCTGCTGTTCATGCTCGCCGTGCTGGCCATCATGATCACCGTGCTTCCCAAGGAGCCGCTGACCCATGCCATGACCTCCGTGCAAACGCCCGATGGACAAGTCCCCCAGGGTTCGCCATCGGCTGCCTACCAGGGGCTTGTGATCAGCGAGGTCATGACCGCCAACAGCTCCGCCGTTCCGGATGAAAACGGCGAGTTCAGCGATTGGGTGGAGGTATGGAACAGCTCCGACCATCCCATCGATATGGGGGGCGTGGGCCTTTCCGACCGGGATGACCGGGTTCTCTTTCTCTTTCCGAAATCCGCGCTGCCGCCGGGCGGCCGCCTGGTTGTATTCGCTTCCGACACAAACAGCGCGGACCCCGCTGGCACGCTGCACGCCAAGTTCAAGCTGTCCTCCGCCGGGGAAACGGTCTACCTGTTCGACCCCAACGCTTATGTGATCCATAAGGTCACGGTGCCCATCATGAACACGGATGTGTCCTTTGCCCTGGTATCTGACGGCACCTGGGCGCAAACCCAGGAATACAGCCCGGGGTTTGAAAATACGCAGGAAGGCTTCCTGAGCTACCGCAACAGCAATGCCGTTACGGAAGGCGCCATCCGCATCAATGAGGTCATGGCCGACGCCCGCACGGGCATCCATGATGAGGACGGGGACCTTTCCGACTGGGTCGAATTATACAACACCACGGACAGGCCCATCTCCCTGGCGGGCCTTGCCTTGAGCGATAAGGAAAACGATGCCCTGAAGTGGCGCTTCCCCCAGGATGCGGTGATCCCCGCCCACAGCTATTACCTGGTCTTTTGCAGCGGGAAAAACAGGCTGGCAAGCGCCGATAAAATCTCCCATACCAGCTTCCGCATCAGCGCGGAGCGGGAGACGGTCATCCTGTCCGACAGCCGCGGGCGATTGATCGACAGGGCCTCCATCGACAATCTGCCCATGGACGCCTCCTACGGCCGGGATGAAAGCGGCAACTGGAAGGTGTTTCAAACAGCCACCCCCGGCATGCCCAACAACAGCGCCGGGGCCGCCCAGGCGGAAAGGAACATGCGGGCCGCCAATGCGACCGGCGTGTATATTTCGGAGGTCATGTCCTCCAGCGCCGGCGGCAATGACTGGGTGGAGCTGTACAACTCCTCCACCCAGACCATTTACCTGGAAGGCTATGGCTTAAGCGATAACCTGGGCCGCCCCCGCAAGTGGCAGTTCCCCGCCGGTGCCTCCATAAATCCCGGGGAATACAAGATCGTGAACCTGGATGGCACCAACAGCCAGTCGGGCGGTTACCACACCAATTTCAAGCTGCTCAGGGCCGGCGGCGAAGTGATGTGCTTTTCTGATCCCGACGGCCGGGTGCTGGACAAGATCCATTTGCCGCTGATCCCCACCAACATCTCATATGGCAGAACCAGCGGCCTGGAAGGCTTTTTTTATTATGACGCGCCCACCATGGGCGCCGTCAACGGCACCGGGTTCCAGGGCTTTACGCAGGCGCCCGCCTTCTCCCTGCGGGGCGGGGTATACTATGAAACGGTTTCCGTATCCATCAGCGTACCGGAAGGCACCACCGTCCACTATACGCTGGACGGCAGCATTCCCACCCGGCAGCATCCCGTATACGACGGCCGCCCCATCACCATCGGCATCACCACGCCTGTCCGCGCCCGGGCTTTCAAGCAGGATCTGCAGCCCAGCGAAATCATTACGCAAACGTATTTGATCAATGTGTATCACAGCCTGCCCGTTGTATCCCTGGTGGCGGACCCGGATGAGCTGTACAACGCGGCTGACGGCATCTTTACCATGGGTGAAAATGTGGATAAATCGAAAATCCCTTTCAAGACGCCCATTTACCGCCAGTTCGGCAAGATTCCCCGCCCAGGCCATGTGGAGTACTACGAGCTGGACGGCGTTCAGGTAATCTCCCAGGGCATGGAGTTTGGGCTCCAGGGGCAGTACAGCCTGGACATGCCGCAAAAAACATTGAAGGTAAAGGCCAAGGCAGCCCAAGGCAAGCCTATCTTCGAGGCCGCCCTGTTTGAAGACAGGCCCTTTACCGAGTATAAATCCTTCGTACTGCGCAACGGGGGCAACGATGCGGTATGGACGCGGCTCAACGACGCCGTCCAGTCCCGGCTGATCGAAAAGCTGGATACCACCGTGATCCATCAGGCCTGGAAGCCCGTGGCGGTATACATCAATGGCGCGTATTGGGGCCAATATAACATGGTGGAAAGGGTAGACCGTTTCTTTGTGGCGCAGCATGAGGGCTTATCCCTCAGCCAGGCCGACCATATGGATATCCTGGAAGCCAGCAACAAGGTCTCCTATGGCAGCAACAAGGAATACAAGGATATGATCGCCAAGGTCAAGGACCTCTCCCCCGGCAAGAATCCGGAGGACCTGAAATACATCACCGACCGCATTGACGTGGATAATTACTTTGATTATATGGCGCTGGAATGGTTCTTCGGCAACTCCGACCCGGGCAACATCCGTTTCTACAAAATCAAGGGGGAGGGGCATAAATGGCGGTGGATCATTTATGACTTGGATTACGGCCTGTTCAACTCGAAGTTTGACAGCCCCACCTCCTATATGGACCCCAAGGGCGCGGGCCAGCAGAACATCAACAACACCCTCATCCGCAAGCTGCTGGAAAACAGCGCGATGAAAGAAAAATTCCTGCGCCGCATGGGCGAAATCTTTCAGCTATATACCACGGAGGTCATGATCAATGAGCTGAACGCCATGGCCGCCATGATTGAGCCTGAAATGCCCTTGCACTTTGCGCGCTGGGCAGAGCTGAACGAAAAGACCATCAACGTGGATTCCCCCCTCTCACCGGAGGGCGCCATGCGCTATTGGAAGCAGCGGCTGGATTACACCCGCAACGTCATGAAAAAACGCCCCACCTACTTTTATGAGGTCATCCAAAAGTATTTCAGCCTGCCCGACGCCACCATGCGGGAGTATTTCGGCGAAAAGCCGCCCATGCCGCCGGACGCCCTTTTGTAACAGCATGCTTGATGCATAAAACTCTTGATACTTGCAAAATTTGTATGGGAACCATACCTCTCGGTTTCCGGCCCATAGATTGTATGCTATAATGCCATAAGATTGGCGCGAAAAGCGCCCTCTTTATGCCTCCCCTGTGTTTGGGCCCCGGACAAAAGGAGCGTTCATTCGATGCAAGCAACCCCGGCGCCGCGTTCTCCGCAAAATCTCAGGCCTTCGGGCGGTCCAAGGCAGAAGAAGCCTTCCGTGCTGCCCGGCTTGCTTTTTTTGCTTGCCATATTGGCCGTGATGATCACCGTGCTCCCCAGCGAGCCGCTGACCCACGCCATGACCTCCGTGCAGACCCCTGATGGACAAGCCCCGAAGTCTTCGCCATCGGCCGTCTACCAGGGGCTCGTGATTAGCGAGGTCATGACGGCCAACAGCTCCGCCGTTCCGGATGAGAACGGCGAATTCAGTGATTGGCTGGAGGTATGGAACAGTTCTGACCGCCCGATCGATATGACGAACGTAGGCCTTTCCGATCGAAGCGACCGGGTTCTGTTTCTCTTCCCGAAAGCCACGCTGGCGCCCGGCGGCCGCCTGGTCGTATTCGCTTCCGATACAAACAGCACAGACCCCGCGGGCGCGCTGCACGCCAAATTCAAGCTTTCCTCCGCCGGGGAAACGGTCTATCTGTTCGATCCCGGCGCCTATGTCATCCATCAGGTCACCGTGCCTATCATGAACAGCGATACATCCTTTGCCCTGCAGGCCGACGGCACCTCCTGGGCGCAGACCCGGGAATATAGCCCCGGCTTTGAAAATACGCAGGAAGGCTTCCTTGCTTACCGCAATACGAACGCCGTTGCGGAAGGCGCCGTCCGCTTCAATGAAGTCATGGCCAATGCCCGTACAGGCATCTATGATGAGGACGGGGACCTTTCCGATTGGATCGAATTGTACAACGCCACGGACAAGCCCGTTTCCCTGGCGGGCCTTGCCTTGAGCGACAAGGAAAACGATCCCCTGAAATGGCGTTTCCCCCAGGATGCGGTGATCCCCGCCCGCGGTTACTACCTGGTTTTTTGCAGCGGGAAGGACAATCTGGCGGATGCCGACAAAATCTCCCATACCAGCTTCCGCTTAAGCGCGGAGCGGGAGACGGTCATCCTGTCCGACAGCCGCGGGCGGCTGATGGACAGGATGACCATCGATAACCTGCCCATGGATGCTTCCCTGGGCCGGGATGAAAGCGGCAATTGGCAGGTATTTCAAACAGCCACCCCCGGCATGCCCAACAACAGTGCCGGGGCCGCCCAGGCGGAAAGGAACATGCTGGCCGCCAACACGGCCGGTGTCTATATTTCCGAGCTCATGTCCTCCAATGACAACGGAAGCGACTGGGTAGAGCTGTATAATTCCTCCACCCAAACCGTTTTTCTGGAAGGCTACGGCTTAAGCGATAACCTTAACCGCCCCCGCAAGTGGCAGTTTCCCGCCGGCGCTTCCATAGGCCCCGGGGAATACAAGATCATCTATCTGGACGGCCTCAACAGCCAATCAAACGGGTATCATACCAACTTCAAGCTGCTTAGGGCCGGCGGCGAAGTGATGTGCTTATCTGATCCCGACGGCCGTATGCTGGACAGGATCCATTTGCCGCTGATCCCCACCAATATCTCTTATGGCAGAACCAGCGGCCTCGATGGCTTTTTTTATTACGACGCGCCCACCATGGGCACCGTCAACGGCACCGGATTCCTGGGTTTTGCGCAAGCGCCTTCCTTTTCCATCAGGGGCGGGCTGTATCATGAAACGGTTTCCGTGTCCTTAAATGTGCCGGAAGGCACTGCTGTCCACTATACGCTGGACGGCAGCATCCCCACCCGGCAGCACCCTGTGTACGAGGGCGCTCCTATCACCGTCAGCATAACCACGCCCATCCGCGCCCGGGCGTTTCAGCAGGATCTGCAGCCCAGCGAGGTCATTACGCAAACGTATTTTATCAATGTATATCACTGGCTGCCCATTGTATCCCTGGTGACGGACCCGGATGAGCTGTGGAACGAGGCTGATGGCATGCTGGCCTCCGGCGGGCCGCTGAACAAAGAGAAGCTTCCTTTCAAGCTGGCGGCCACAGGCGAATACCCCATCTACCGCACCTTGGGCAAGGTTCCCCGGCCCGGCCATGTGGAATATTATTTGCTGGACGGAACCACCCAGGTACTGTCCCAGGGCATGGAGTTTGGCCTGCAGGGGCAATACAGCCTTGATATGCCGCAAAAAACCTTTAAGTTGCGGGCCAAGGCCTCCCAGGGCGCCAAATATTTTGATGCTCCCCTGTTTGAAAGCCGGCCTTTTACCCAATACAAGTCGTTTGTATTGCGCAACAGCGGCAACGACAACGTATGGACGCGGATCAACGACGCCTACCAATCCATGCTCATCGACAAAATAGATACCGGCGTTGCCCACCAGGCAGTCAATCCCGTAGTGGTATACCTGAACGGCCAATACTGGGGCCATTACAACATGCGGGAGCGGGTGGACCGTTTCTTCATAGCCCAGCATGAAGGAATCCCCATGGAACAGGCCAAAAATATGGACATTCTGGAATCCGGCGGCACGGTGGCCTACGGTAGCAACAAGGAGTACAAGGACCTGATCACAAAAGCCAAGGACCTTTCCCCCGGCAAAAATTCGCAGGATCTTGCCTACATCACCGACCGCATCGATGTGGACAACTACTTTGATTACATGGCCCTGGTATGGTTCTTCGGCAACTCCGACGCGGGCAACATCCGCTTTTACAAGATCAAGGGGGAAGGGTGCAAGTGGCGCTGGATCTTCTACGATTCGGATTACGGCATGTTCGAATCCAGCTTCAACAGCCCCAAATCCTATATGGACCCCAAGGGCGCAGGCGATAAGAATGTCAACAATGTCCTGATCCGCAAGCTTCTTGAAAACGATGAGATGAAGGAAAAATTCCTGCGCCGCCTCGGGGAGATATTTCAGGTGCTCACCACGCAAACCATGCTTGACACATTCAACGGCCTGGTTGCCGCGATTGAGCCGGAAATGGAGCTGCACTTCGCGCGCTGGGCGGAATGGAACGAAAGGACGATCAATGTGGATTCGCCCCTTACGCCGGAAGGCGCCAAGCGCTACTGGCAGCAGCGTGTGGACCGCTCCCGCAATGTCATCAAAAAGCGGCCGACCCTCTTTTATGAGATGGTGCAGGAATATTTCAGCCTGCCGGCCGCCACCATGGCGGAGTATTTCGGCGAAAAACCGCCCATGCCGCCGGATGTCCTTTGAAACAATCTTCGTCGTTTTCTTGACGGAAAATCCCTTTTCCGTATAATGTAAGAAGAATCATCACAGGAGGCGCTGATATGCACGCAATGGCTCAGCTTTTGTCGGTGAACACCCAGGACATCGTACAACAAAACCCTTCCATATCATCCTACTTCTCCCAGCAGCTTCAAGCCCTGACCCCTTGGAAAGTAGTGATGGCCTTGGGTATCGGCCTGGTGGCAGGCCTCATTATCGCCTGGGTTTACCGCAGGACGTTCAAGGGCGTGCTGTACAGCCCGTCCTTTGCCATGACGCTGGTGATGCTCACCCTCATCACCACCCCCGTGGTCATGTGTATCAAAAGTGATATCGCGCTGTCCATGGGTATGGTGGGCGCGCTGTCTATTGTGCGTTTCCGCACCGCGGTGAAAGACCCCATGGACACCGCCTACATGTTCTGGTCGCTGACCATGGGCATCCTCTTTGGCGCTGAGCTGTACCTGGTGGGCATCGCGGCAGTGATCGGCATCGCCGTCATCCTGCTGGCCATGACCTTCATCAAATTCCAGAACCCCAACAGCTATCTTTTGGTGCTTCACTACGACGAGTCCGCCGAGTACGACATCGAATCCGAGCTCAAGCATTCCGCGCGCCAGCACCGCCTGCGCTCCAAAACGCTGACAAGGGCCGGTGCGGAGATGACGGTGGAAATTCGCCTGGGCGAAAAGCACGAGATCGTGGCCCGGATGCTGGATATAGAGGGCGTCCACGATGCCACGCTGGTGGCCTGCCAGACGGAGGCGGGAGTCTAACCCGTCCCTCTCCCGCCATAGAAGGAAGAGCAAGCAAGTTTGCCTATACGCCGCAGGGGCGATTGATCATCGCCCTATGATATCACGAAGCGCACAGGCATCATCGATGCCGGCGCCGCCGGCATCGCCCGAATCACCGGAGGTGACAATTTGGCTGTTCCGCTTCGCCATGAGCTGAAGTATTTCATCAACGACATGCAGTACATGATCCTGTCCAACGTGCTGGATCACACGCTGCACCGCGATCCCAACGGCGACGAGCAAAACGAATACCATGTCCGTTCGCTGTATTTTGACGGTGTGTTTGACAATGCGCTGTACGATAAGGTCAGCGGCGTTCCCTCCCGGGAAAAATACCGCATCCGCATCTATAATATGCGCGATGGCAAGATTCTGCTGGAATGCAAAAGCAAGATGGGCAGCCTTATCTCCAAGCGCAGCATAGAGATCCCCAGGGATTTATGCGAGCAGTTGATGGCCGGGGACCCCACCGGGCTGGAGCGTACCCGCAGCGGGCTTTTGCGGGATATGTTCCGGGAGATGACCATCAACCTCCTGCGCCCTGCGGTGGTGGTGGACTATATCCGGGAGGCGTATCTCCACCCGGCGGAGGAAGTGCGCATCACCTTTGACAAGCAGCTTCGCACGGGGCTCAAAAAATTCGATATCTTCGATCCATACCTGCCCACCATTTCCCCGCTGGACAACGGCGAGACCATTTTGGAAGTGAAGTATAACCAGGCCATGCCCCCCTATATCAGGGACATCCTGAACACCTACTGCCCCAATGCATTGAACAGCGCCGTATCCAAATATGTTTTATGCCGAAGGTTCGAGGAACTGGACGCCTAACGATCTGTAAGGGAGGCATTCATATGGCTTATCTTCTGGGTATCGACCTGGGTACCTCCGGCACCAAAACCGTTCTGTTTTCCGAGGATGGCCGCCCCGTAAGCGCCCATACCGTGGAGTATCCCATGTACCAGCCCAAAAACGGCTGGGCCGAGCAGGACCCGGAGGATTGGTGGAACGCCTGCGCGCAGGGCATCCGCAAGGTGCTGGAAAATGAGAACGTGAACCCCCGCGATGTTTTAGGGGTGGGCCTTTCCGGCCAGATGCACGGGCTGACCATGCTGGACAGGGATGGCAACGTGCTTCGCAGCGCCATCATCTGGTGCGACCAGCGCACCGGGGAGCAGTGCGACGAAATGGCCCGGCGCTTAGGCTCAAAGCGCGTGATTGAGATCACCGCCAACCCGCCCATGACAGGCTTTACCGCAGCCAAAATCATGTGGGTACAGCAAAATCAGCCGGATGTGTACGCAAAATGTGCCCACATCCTTTTGCCCAAGGATTATATCCGCTATAAGCTCACCGGTGTATTCGCCACGGAAGTCTCCGATGCCGCCGGCATGCAGTTGATGGATGTGCCAAAGCGCGCCTGGTCCAGGGAAATGCTGGATGC
>JAEWWY010000372.1 GCA_023458835.1 Bacillota bacterium | reverse complement strand
CTTTATCCCTTTGAAGGCAAAAAAGCAAGATGTGAGAAATCACAATAAAAAGTTTGATAGCGCAATTTTTTCAAATGGAGCGAACTGCTATAATCAGAATAGTTGCAATACCGGCGGCCCGGGTATTGAAAAATGCATAAGGAGGAATACCATGAAACGAATCAAAGCCCTCATCTTGACCCTTTGCCTGCTCACGGCCCTTTTCACACCGCTTGGCACCGGCGCGCTGGGCGCCGCGGCCCCGGTGGAGCTGGAGTTCTTCTCCCTGAAGCCCGAGACCGTGCCCGTCATGGAAGAGATCATCGCCGGCTTTATGGCGGAGAACCCCGATATCAAGGTCACGCTGACCTCTGTGGCCGATGCCCGCACCGTGCTTTCCACCCGCATCGCCACCAACGAGATCCCCGACATCCTGAACGTGTATCCTGCCGAGGACAGCTTCAAGGTCATGTTTGACGACGGGCTGATGGCTGACCTTACGGAGCAGCCTTTCCTGGGCAATGTGGCCGATGCCATGCTGAACATGGCCGCGTATAATGGCAAGCAGTATGCCCTGCCCATGACGCTCAGCAGCTATGGCATCTATTACCGCACCGATATCTTTGAAAAGCTTGGCCTCAAGGAGCCCGCCACTTATCAGGAGCTGCTGGATGTTTGCAAAGCCCTGAAAGAAAACGGCTACGATGCCTTTGCCCTGCCCAACAAGGATGTAGGCAATATTGCCCAGCGCCTGGAACGCACCATCGGCGTGCTGAACCCCAATTCCGACGAGGAGTTTGCCAAGATCGCCGCGGGCGAAATGAAGGTGGAGGATTCCAAAACCATCCGTGGCTTCGCCCAGCTCTGCCTGGATGTCGCCCAGTACAGCACCGCCGATCCCCTGGGCCTGGATTATGAATCCGCCGTGGCGGACCTGGTGAACGGCAAAGCGGCCATGATGTTCTCCGGCACCTGGATGCTTTCCACCATGCAGGCCTCCAATCCGGACGTCGCCGTCAAGCTGATCCCCATCCCCTCCCCTTTGTGTGAGGAGATTCTGGTGCCGGTAAATATTGACACCTCCTTCTCCGTCTCCACCGCCTGCAAGCATCCCGAACAGGCCTTGAAATTCATTGAGTATCTCTCCCGCACCGAAGTTGCGCAAAAGTACTATGAGCTGGACGGCAATGTGAACATGGTCAAGGGCGTCACCTATGACAAAACCCAGCACATGTACATGAAGGAACTGATGGACAAAGGCCAGATGTTCCTGACCCAGGTCAATTTCTGGCCCACCGGCCTGCGTGAGGAAATGCGCTTCGCCGGACAGCAGTTGTACGTGGACAAGAATATTGACAGCTTCGTAACCGCTTTCGGCGATGCCATCAGCAAGCTATACAACCAGTAAGCGATAACCAGCCGCATTAATCGGCCCGCCTGTATAAGGGCATGAAACCCTGCCCCGGGCGGGCCGGACAGTGAATGGGTCCATGTGTTGCGGGTCTAAAAGCAGCACATGGACTATTTTGAAATTCCGCGCCGGTTTTTTCTGAACCGCATTCCGCCCTTGATCCAGGGCGCGGCGCCATCAAAAAGGAGTGAATACCGTGCAGCGGCCCGCTTTGCGCATTGCCTCCCGTTCATCACGGGGCCAGGCCATGGATAAGTCCAAAAAAATTACCATGGCGCTGTTCTGCCTGCCGGGACTTTTATTGTACAGCATTTTTTTTATCTTTCCGGTGGCGCTGGGCTTTTATTACAGCACCACAAACTGGAACGGCATCTCCCGCAAGATCGCCTTCATCGGCCTGAGAAACTATGAGAATATCTTCCGTGACAAACGGTTTTTAAGCGCCCTGCTCTTTAATTTTAGGTATTGCGTAATGCTCACGCTGGTCATTGTGATACTGGGGATCCTCCTGGCGCTTTTGCTCAACAGCAAGGTAAAGCACATCACCTTTTTCAGAGCGGCCTATTTCTTGCCGGCGGTGCTGAGCATGATTACGGTGGGCCTGATCTTCAATCAGATTTATTACCGCGCCATCCCCTTGATCGGCCAGGCGCTGAATATCCCGTTTCTGAGCAAAAACATACTGTCCAGCCCCTATACGGCGGTATACGGCATCCTGTTTGTAAATGTGTGGCAGGGGGTAGCCATGCCCACGCTGCTTTTCCTGGCGGGGCTGCAAACGGTGCCGGCCGAGCTCCATGAGGCGGCGGCCATGGACGGAGCTTCCTCCTGGCGCCGGTTTTACCATATCACCCTGCCCTTTCTGGTGCCCGTGCTGAGCGTTGTAATGGTGCTGACGGTGAAAAGCGGCCTGACGGTGTTTGATTATGTGAAAAGCCTCACCGACGGCGGCCCCGGCGGCGCGACGGAGAGCGTATCGCTTTTGATCTACTCCAATGCGTTCGTGGAGAACAAGTTCAGCTATGCCGTGGCCGAGGCCGTGCTGACCGGACTCATCGTAGGCGCCATTTCTGCGGTGCAGATTTTTATCTCCAACAAAAAGAAGGTGTGAAGCCCATGAAGCAGAGCAGGGCCGCAAGATCGGCCACCTACGCACTTTTGGCGGTGGGTGTTTTGATGATCGTTTTGCCCTTGTATATTACGGTCATGACCGCATTCAAGACCCCCGCCGAAAATACCGCAAGCTTCTTCACCCCGCCCAGGTCCTTGAACTTCGGCAACTTTCAAAAGGTGCTGGAAGGGGGCAAATACTTCCGGGCCCTTGGGAACACCGTTTATATCACCCTGCTTGTAATGCTGGGGAACCTGATGCTTATGCCCATGCTCAGCTACGCCATTTCCCGGTCCATGGGCCGCAGCAAATGGTACAGGGGCATATACTATTACCTGCTGCTGGGTATCTTTATCCCCTTTGAGGTAAAAATGATGCCCCTGGTCAAACAGTTGACCTTTATGAATATGCTCAATCCCACAGGGCTTGCCATCCTGTGCGTATCCTCCCTTACCTGCGAGGCGGTGTTCCTGTATGTGGGCTTTTTGCATGCCATCCCCTCCGATATGGAGGAGGCGGCCTGTATCGACGGCGCGAGCACGGCACAGACGTTTTTCAAGGTGGTTCTGCCTTTGATGCGCCCCATCCTGGCCACGGTGCTGATCCGCAACGGCCTTTGGATATGGAACGACTTCCTGCTCCCCCTGATCACGCTGAACCGGTCCTGGAAATATTGGACCATCACGTTGTTTCAGTACAATTTCCGCACGGAGTACAGCGTGGACTACAGCCTGACCTTTGCCACGTTCTGTATTTCCATGCTGCCCATATTGGTGTTCTACGTGTTCATGCAAAAGAACATCATCGGCGGCCTGACCAGCGGCGCGGTCAAATCCTAGGCCGGTTATTGCAAGAAAGGACATTCCTATGAAGATCAAATATCTGGGGACAGCCGCGGCGGAAGGCTGGCCGGGAATATTCTGCAACTGCGAGGCCTGCCGCAGGGCCTTGCAGGAGGGGGGCAAAAATCTGCGCACCCGCTCCCAGGCCCTGATCGATGATGCGCTGCTGGTGGATTTTCCGCCGGACAGCTACCTCCACATGCTCCACGGCGGCCTTAAGCTGCCGGAGATTCGGGATATACTGATCACCCATACCCATCAGGATCATTTTTATCCCGATGATCTGGCCTTCCGCTGCGGCAGCTTTGCCAGCGGCACCGAAGGGATACTCACCCTTTACGGCAATGACGCCCTGAAAGCAAAATTCGGCGCCTACGTTTCAAACAGCGGCTGGGCGGAATCCCTGCTCGCGCGCCTTGACTGCCGGGAGCTTGCGGAATTTAGTGCCGCCCAGGTGGGCAGCCACACGGTGACGCCGCTTCTGGCCAGCCATGACAAAAGGGAGAAATGCTTTCTTTACCTGGTGGAAAAGGGAGGGAAAACCCTTTTTTACGGCAATGATACCGGGGACTTCCCCGAGGCTACCTGGGCCTTTCTCAAGGGCCGCAGCCTTGACCTGGTGAGCCTGGACTGCACCATGGGCAAGTATGCGGAAGGCAGCAACCACATGGGCATTCCGGATATTTTGCGTGTGCGGGAACGGATGATGGACATGGGATGCGCCACGGAAAAAACAATCTTTGTCGCGACCCATTTTTCCCATAATGGCCATCTTTTGCACGGCGGGCTGGAAAGCGCGCTTCATCCCCACGGCTTTCTGGTGGCCTACGATAACCTGGAGATCTCCTTTTAGCCATGGCAAAAAGAACCGGTGTTGACAAGGCAAGCGGTTCCTGCGTATGATGGGCTTGTACATAGGGGGCGGGGTCCGTTGGGAAGAATGCATGTGGCTCGGGGCAGGCTATCCGGTGCGCTTCGCAGCGTTACCATCAAAAGGCGCATGGCGCTGGTATGGGCGGTTCTGCTGCTGCTTTTGACGCTGGCGCTGGCAGGGATGCTTCACATCACCATTATAAGCTATGAGGCCTATGTCTCCCTGCGCGGCGCGCAATTGGCCGGCGCGGTGGGGGAGGGGATTTCGGCGGGGCTTGCCAGCCTTCTGGCGGTCACAAAATATCCCGTGATCCAGGTGAGCCAGCGGCCCACCGATACGTACAACTATCTGTCCTTCCCTGACCGGTACAGGAAAAATATCATGTATGCCGACCTGGAATACCGCAGCACCTTCCTGTTTGAGCAGAACAGGGAGATCCGCCTGATCGCCGTCTTCGACAGGGGGGGCAGCGGCTCCTATGTAAGAAACAGCAAGAAGTATACCTATCAGTTGGCGCCCAACCAACAGCCGCTGGAGGAAAAGGGCATTGCCGCCGAGCAATGGTTTGCGGATACCCTAAACGCCAAGGGCAGCCCGCTGGTCTGGCCTGCGGACCAGGTGGCGCTCCCAGGCATCCATCTGCCGGATCGGGAGGACATGCTTTTTGTTTCCCGGGCGATCATGAGCCTGGAAACCTTCCGCCCCCTGGGGGTTATCCTGGCGGCGGTGGATGTGAGCGATTCCGTTTTGCGCTACGAGCAGGGCCGGCTTTTTCCCCAGCAGCAAATGGGCTTCCTCCGCAGTGACGGAACGCTGCTTACGGGCACCCTCTCCTCCGCCGGCGCCGGGGCGTTTTTGCAGGCGGCCGCCGGAGAGCTTGAGGGCAGGGATAACGGATCCTTCAGGACCGCCGCCGGGGGCCAGGACAGCCTGTACAATTTCGTGCAAAGCATAGAAGGATATTATTGCGTGCTGGAGACGCCCTATTGGCAGGTGCTGGTCAATGTATTCCAGCAGCGTCTGGCCGCCTTCATTGCCCTTGGCGCGGGCTGCGTATTCGTCAGCCTGGGCATCAACGCTATTTTTCACAGCATCGTCCGCCCGGTCAAGCGCCTGGCGGATACCTGCAATGCCATCGTCCGCGAGGAGGATTTCTCCATTTCCATCCATGATCCTTACCGGGATGAATTGTCGGAGCTGACCGCCTCCTTCAACGCCATGACAAGCCGGATCAAATACCTGATCCATGACGTGTATGAAAAGGAAATGGAGCTGACCCAGTCCCAGCTTCAGCTCCTGCGCAGCCAGGTCAACCCCCACTTCTTGTACAACACCCTGGAAACCATCAGGATCAAGGCTTATCTTTTGGGGCAAAACGAACTGAGCGATATGGCGATGCTGCTGGCCAGCATCCTGCGCTACGGCTTATCGGCCCCCTCCGAGATGGTGACGGTGGAAGCGGAAACGAACAAGCTTCAAGAATATCTGTCCCTGCAGCGTTATCTGTACAGCGACAGGTTCCAGGCCTCCGTGAATATCGAGCCGGAGATCCTGAGGCTTAGAATGATGAAGTTCATCCTGCAGCCGCTGGTGGAAAACGCGCTGTACCACGGTTTTCAGGCCATTCAGGCTCCGGGCACGCTGGAGGTTCTGGGATACCGGGAGGGCGCGGAGATCGTTTTCAAGGTGATCGACAACGGCGGCGGCATCCCCGGGGATACGCTTCATGACCTTGTGGAATATATGGACAACGGAAACGCGAAGTTCAGCAGCATCGGGCTTAAAAACGTACACCGCAGGATCAGGCTTCTGTATGGGGATGCATATGGCGTAACCATCGCCTCGCAGGTAAACGTGGGCACCATGGTTTCCGTGCGCATCCCGGCCGCCGGGGAATGATGCGCGCAGGCCGGAGGAGGTGTATTCTTTGCAGGAAATACTGATCGTGGACGACGACCAGACCATCAGGGATGGCCTGCATGTGATGATCAGGAGCTTTGCCCAGGATGCCGTCATCCATATGGCCGGCAACGGGGAGGAAGCCCTTGAAAAGGTATGCACCACCTGCATCGGGCTGATCTTCACCGATATCAAGATGCCGGTGCTGGGCGGGCTGGAGTTGCTGGAAAAGCTTGCGCAAATGGAATACCGGGGAGAAAGCGTCATCATCAGCGGGTTTGATGACTTTGATTTTGTCCGCCAGGCCATGCGCCTGGGTGTTTCCGATTACCTGCTCAAGCCTGTTTCAACGCAGGAATTGAAAGCCGTCTATGATGGATGCATGCGGCGCATCCGCCTGAAAACCAGCCGGTTCGGCCTTCGGGGCGCTTTTGTCAAAAGCCAGATGGAAGAAATCTACGCGCAGCAGGCACTGGTGGAACGTTTGCTGGCAGAGCCGGGCAAAGCGCAGGAATGCCTGAAGGACCACGGCATACCAGAGGCCCGGCAGGTATGGGCCGGCGTCCTTGGGCCTTTTGGCCGCGGCCAGGTCAGCATCATGGATAAGCAGGCCGCATACATGACGGGCATTTCCCTGGTGGAACCCTTTTTGGAAGAGAGCCCGGCATGGCTGATCCAGGGGGAATTTCACGGCCTGTGGGTGCTCCTGGTGTTTTTTCAGGAAGCGCCGGGGGATGCCGCCGAAAAGCTCTTTCAAGCGCTGCTCTCCAAGGAAATCAGGTATGGCGCGGTGCGGGAGCTGTTTCCGGTGGAAAAGCTGCCCGATGCCTATTTGAGGGCCCTTGGCGCGATGGAATCGTTTTTCTATGACCTTCCGGGGGAGGAGGCCGGCCCCGCGGAGGAGTATCCCTTTCCCCAGCAGACCGCCAAGGCGGTATCGGCCATTGCCGCCTGCGATACCTCGGAGGCGATGGAGGCCATCGGCCGGCTGTTTTCCATGGTCTGCCTGCAAAAGCCCGGCGTGGATGATGTCAGAAAGCTCTTTGCGTCCATTGTCTATACCCTGATGAACAAAAACAGGGATTTTATCGGCATCGTCGGCAAATACAAATTTACAGACAAGGACATCGTTCACCAGGTGGGTGAGGCGCCTACCGTCTCCAGCCTGAAAAAATCGCTTTTGAGCCTGATGCACATCTATATCGATGCGCTGAATGAAAAGCTTATGTCCAAGGATGAGTACGCCATCCAAAGGGCAAAAAGCTACGTGGACAACAGCTTTCAGGGCAATGCCAGCGTAAGCGAGATTTCGGAGCGGCTGGGGCTTCATCCCAACTATTTCAGCTCCCTGTTCAAGCACAGAACCGGCCAAACCTTCAGCGACTATCTGCGTTCCGTGCGCATCAAAAAGGCCGTGGAGCTGATGACCACTACAAATTTGAAGGTATATGAGATCGCCTGCCAGGTAGGCTATAACGACAATGCCCAGTTTTACCGCGCTTTCATGCAGGTAACGGGCGTGCCGCCCGGACAGTTCAAAAAGCGCGGCATCGTATAGCGCCTGCGGGCCTATGGCTGCCATGAAAGCCGCTTGAAAAGGGCGGCTTTTGTCGTACGTACTCCTTTGTGTAAATATGGATTGCGCCAAATGCTGGTAATATGCTATCATTCTTGCAGGTGATAGAGCGCGTTGCAGCAACAGAGCGCCGCATTGCAGGCGCAGTAACAGGTCACAGGCCCATGCCTGGCATTGACTTATGCAATCGGAGGAAAGAAATGATGACTACCACGGATTCCTTTGTGGATAGGGACGGTCAGGTATTTTATAAGGTGGAGCAAAGCCAGTGGCTTACCCCGTTCTTCATCAATGTCGTTTCGGCCTGTGACGTGTGGATTTTTCTATCCTCCAAAGGCGGCATTACCGCGGGGCGGAAGGACGCGCAGGGCGCTGTTTTCCCTTACGAAACGGATGACCGCTTACACGATCAGGCGCATACGGGCTCCAAGACGATTTTTCGGATCGGGAATCAATTGTGGGAGCCGTTTGCGCGTACCAGCCTGCCCAAGTGGCAGATCACGCAGAACATATTTAAGGCGGGCCAAGGCACCAGCGTGATTTTTGAAGAAATAATCCCGGACCTGGCGCTGAGCTTTTCCTGCCGGTATGAAAGCAGCGAACGCTTCGGCATCGTAAAGACAGCCACCCTTACAAAC
>JAEWWY010000371.1 GCA_023458835.1 Bacillota bacterium | reverse complement strand
ACCTTCATCTTTCCATCCATCGACAAAAGCATCAGGGCGCCGCTTTTCTCCATTACATCCTGCGTAAGATCCCCCACCGAACCGTAGACGGCTTTCACCCGTCCCGCGGCGCCAATGGTCAGTGTGGTATCGTCTTCGTGGGAGCGGACCAACTGCGCCAGGGAATCCTCCGCGGTGGTAAGGTCGCTTTGAAGCGTGGCAATAGCTGTATTCAAAGCGTTTTTATCCACATCCAGCAGCGGATCGCCGGCCTTCACCGCTTCCCCGGCGGATACGCGCACATTTGTAACAACAACGGGAAACCGTGCCGTCACATCCTGCGTTTTGGATATGCTTAGCGTGCCTGTGCCCGTTACGGTCTTTTCCAGATTACCGGTGCCGATCTGCACCTTGACATAGGAGGTCTCCGCTTCGTTTGAAGCCGTGGCAACCTGCCTGCTCATATAAAACCGGTATCCCCCATAGCCCAGACCGCCGATGACGGCGCACAGCACAAGCACTTTCAGAATGGTTTTCAGGACCTTCTTCATGGGAACCTCCTTGCATGTGGATGAAATGGAAACAGTTGCAGTATAATGCCGACATGTTGTGGAAAAATGAAGGTAATGTGAATTCTATGTGTATGCGGTTTTACCCTTGCTTGACATTTCCCTGGGAATGACTGATAATGTATCCTGCGTTTATGTACCTGTTATGGTTTTAGAAGGAGGATTGTGCGTTGCCGCACACCATTACTGCCGTTCAAAAGGGCAGCGCCGCATATGTTAGCGGTATCCGGCCCGGTGACCGGCTGATCAGGATCAACGGGGAGGACATCATCGACCAGATCGATTATCAGGCCATCACCGCCAACAGCCTTCTGATCCTGGATATCGAAAAAAAGGATGGCGGAAATGCCCTTTTCACCATCCAGAAGGATGAATACGAACCGCTGGGCATCCAATTGGAAGAAACGCTGCTGAGCCGCCCGCGGAGCTGCCGCAACCACTGCGTATTCTGCTTTATCGACCAGATGCCTCTCAAATTGCGCAAGACTCTCTACGTCAAGGATGATGACTGGCGGCTTTCGCTGATGATGGGCAACTACATCACCCTGACCAACGTCTCGGAAAGCGAGATGGACAGGATCATCCGCCGCCATGCCAGCCCCTTGTACATCTCCGTCCATGCCACCGATGGCGATGTGCGCAGGCAGATGATGAAAAATCCCGGTGCGGACAGGATCATGGAACACCTGATGCGCCTTTCAGCGGCCGGTATACAGTTCCATTGCCAGATCGTACTTTGCCCCGGCGTAAACGACGGGCCGGTGCTTGAAAAAACGCTGGAAGATCTGCTTTCCTTTTATCCTGCCGCCCGCTCCGCCGCCCTGGTGCCGGTGGGTCTGACCTCCCACCGGGAAGGACTTTATCCCCTTACGCCTTATACGAAGGAAACGGCTGCCGAACTGATTTCAAAGATTAAACCCCTGCAGGAGCGGTTCCTGCAAAAGTACGGCACGGCTTTCGTTTTTCCGGCGGACGAGCTGTATTGCCTGAGCGGCCTTCCCCTCCCGCCGGAAGCGGAATATGAGGATTTCCCTCAAATCGAAAACGGTGTCGGCCTTTTGCGGTTGTTCATCAGCGATGTGGAGCAGGCGGCGGAAGAGCCGGCCGAGGTTTCTGATGATCTGCCAAAGGAGATGACCATTGCCTGCGGCGTATCCGTGGCACCTTTTTTGCAGGAGCTGGCGGACAGGTTTGCCCCGCCTCAGATGAAAGTGGATATTCACCCCATCCACAATGATTTCTTCGGCCACACCATTACCGTCACCGGGCTGATTACCGGGCAGGATCTTGTGCATCAGCTTCAAGATGCGCAAACAGACCGGATTTTGATCTGCGCCACCATGCTTCGGGCGGAGGGTGATCTGTTTCTGGATGGCCTTTCCCTGGAGGAAGCCAAAAAAGCCCTCCCCGCGCCGCTGTATGTGATTCCCAACAGCGGGAAAGCCTTTTACCGCGCCCTTTACGGCATCACCACCGATCCGGAGGAATATTCAAATGGCTAAACCCCTGGTCGCCATCGTGGGCCGCCCCAATGTGGGCAAATCCACTTTTTTCAACAAAATGTCAGGCAAACGTATTTCCATTGTAGAGGACACCCCCGGCGTGACCAGGGACCGCATCTATGCCGATGTGGAATGGATGGGCCGCAGGTTTACGCTGATCGATACGGGCGGCATCGATCCTTACAGCGAGGATGTGCTGCTTTCCCAAATGCGCCATCAGGCGCAGATCGCCATGGACACGGCGGATGTGATCTGCTTTTTTGTAGACGCCAGGGCCGGGCTTACGCCCGATGATGAAGAGGTGGCCAGGCTTTTGCGCAAGGCCCGCAAGCCCCTTTTGCTGGTGGTAAACAAGCTGGATCATGCCGGGCTGGACGATGTGCTGTTTGAGTATTATGCGCTGGGTCTTGGCGACCCCATCGGCATCTCCAGCACCAACATGCTGGGCCTTGGAGATTTGCTGGAGGAAATCGTAAAAAAGCTTCCCCCGCTGGACCCGGAGGAAGAGGACGAAGCGGAGCATGTGCTGCAGTTGGCAGTGGTCGGCCGGCCCAATGTGGGCAAAAGCTCGCTGGTGAACAAGCTTCTAAACCAGGAACGCTCCATGGTTTCCGATATCCCCGGCACCACAAGGGACGCTATCGACACCCGCCTTACCGGCAAGGATGGTACAGAATACAACATCATTGATACCGCCGGCATGCGCCGCAAGCGTTCCATTGAGGACGATTCACTGGAGCGCTACAGCGTGCTGCGCAGTATTGCCGCCATCCGCCGCTGCGACGTGGCGTTGATTTTGATCGATGCCAAGGACGGCGTCACGGAGCAGGATACGAAGATTGCCGGCATGGTGCATGAGGAAGGCAAGGGCGCCATCATCATTGTCAACAAATGGGACGCGGTGGAAAAGGATACCGGCACCCTGGAAGCCTACCGCAAGGAAGTGCTGGAAGCGCTGAAATTCATGGATTATGCCCCCGTATTGTTCCTCTCGGCGCTCAGCGGCCAGCGGGTGCACACGGTGCTTGAGTGGGTGGACAAGGTTTGGGCGCAATGCTCCAAGCGGGTGCCCACAGGTTT
Organism: Bacillota bacterium; assembly: GCA_023458835.1. GTDB lineage: Bacteria > Bacillota > Clostridia > Christensenellales > Aristaeellaceae > JAEWAH01. The sequence goes on along the minus strand of JAEWWY010000371.1, from coordinate 7,307 downwards.
GCTCAACGATGTGTTGGCCGATGCCCAAGGCTCCCTGCAGCCGCCTGCCACAGGGGGGCGCAGGCTGAAAATCTATTATGCTACGCAGCAGGCCGTCTGCCCGCCCGCCTTCGTGCTGTTTGTGAACGATGAAACGCTGATGCACTTTGCCTATCAACGTTACCTGGAAAACCATTTCCGCAAAACATTCGGTTTTGAGGGAACGCCCCTGCGCTTCATACTTCGGGAAAAGCAAAAGGAGAATCAGTCATGAACCAGATTCTTTCCTATACGGCCGCGGCTGTTGCCGGATATTTGCTGGGGTCCATTTCCACCGGGCTGATCGTGGCAAATAGCAGTTCCCATATGGACATTCGCAAGGAAGGCAGCAAAAGCACCGGGGCCACCAACGTTTTGCGGGTGCTGGGAAAAAAGCCCGCCGCCATCACCTTTGTGGGCGATTTTTTGAAGGTGCTGCTGGCTATGGTCATCGGCAGCCTGCTGGACGGTCAATACGGGGCCATGATGGGTGGCCTTGCCGGGATTATCGGCCACAACTGGCCTGTGTACTACCAGTTCAAAGGCGGGAAAGGTGTCGCCAGCTCCGTAGCGGTGATGCTGTACATATTTCCCCTCTACGGGGTCATCTCCCTCTTGTTTTTCTTTGCGCTGGTGGCATGGACGAAGTATATCTCCCTTGGCAGCATGGTTATGCTGACGCTGTTTGCGGCCCTGGTGATCATATTTAATTGGGGCAGTTGGCTTGTTTGCTTATGGGCTGTATCCATCGCCGCGCTGTCTATTTTCAGGCACCGGGCGAACATCGGCAGGCTTTTGAAGGGTACGGAAAACAAGCTCTCCTTGAAGGGCAGATAATCTCGGACTGGGCTTTGCATCAATTGTCTTCCTTGCCGATTCCCCGCATGACATGCACCAGAAAATCCTGCGCATTGGCGATAAAGCTTACCACCGACAAGCTTCCCCTGTCCCGAAGCTTATTGACGGCAAATTCCGATATATCCACCGTATAAAAGAACACCGGCCGAATGACGCCTTCCTTCACACAAAAGGAGGGCGTCATGTTTCCTGTGGCAATGGTATGCAACTGGGTAGCCATGCAAATAACGGTGGTGGCCTTCGTCACCAAGCCGCGCATATCATTTTGTCCGCAGTACACATCCGCCACCACTTCCGGCAGCGGGCCGTCATCCCTGATGGAGCCTGTGAGCACAAAAGGAATATTCTTTTTTACGCAGGCGTGTATGATGCCATCCTGAATATTGTATTCCTCGATAAATTGGGGAATGGAACCGCAGCGGCGCACCTTGTTGATGACGTCGATGTGGTGATAGTGTCCGTTCACCATGGATTCCTGGGTATAGATATCCTGGCCCAGCGCGGTGCGGAAAAGCCCGCCCTCCAGGTCATGGGTTGCCAGTGCGTTGCCCGCCAGCAGGCCGTGGACATATCCCTGCTGGGCAAGTGCCGCCATGGCATTTCTTGCGTCCGAGTCAAAGGAGCAGGCGGGCCCCAGCACCCAAAGGATATAACCATGCTCCCGCTCGTATATAAGGCGCTGATACAACTGGTCATAATCTCTGGAATAGGAGGTTTCCCGGGAGCGGCTTGTACGGAAGGAAAAGGCTTCACCAGAGTCTCCGTCCCGGCCAAAGCCGTCCGGATATACAAAAATCCCTTCACTGCCGTTTTCCGTGCGCCCCACCGCAACCATATCCCCCGCTTTTAGGCGGCGGAATTCCCGGATGGAAATCCTGCCGCCTGGTTCCGCCACGGCTACGCAGTCCATGCGGGATTGCTCCGCCAGCAGCCACTTGCCGCCTACTTTGAAATATTCCGGAAAGATGGTGGTGGCATGGTAATGATCCGGCGCAACGCCGTCCATGGGCGCGGGTATCAAAGTGACATCGGGCGCACGTACAAAGCGGTCGGCGGAAAAATCGGGCGCGTGATAAACAGGCATTGAAAAATGCATACAGGCACTTCCTTAAGCTGGATTGAGGCCGCATATATTTCCAATATACAGCGGATATATGGAAAAATCAACGGTAAGTTACATACCTTAAGCAGTTCCGGGCCGATAGCAAAGATTGACAGCCATATATGCGGTGCATATAATGGGTAAGTAACTTTGCCGATTTAACGGAAGGAGCATAAGGCATTATGCGGCGAGCTGTTTTGATTCTTCTTCTGCTGGCGTGCTTTTTTCATGGAAGCGAAGCCCTTGGTGAGGCTACCTTGCATGGCTGGAAGCACGCACGGAAATATGAATATGTAAACTTTGGCCAATATCCTCAACTGCGTGATGGAACGGCCCTTCCGGTGATGTGGCGGGTGCTCGATTGTGAAAACGGCCAGGCGCTGCTTATATCCGAATACGTTTTGGATGCCAAGCAGATCATCTTTGAGTCTGATCCCGCAGTCATTGCCGATCATTCCTACCGCAAGATCAGCACCTTTGAGGAGAGCGATTTGTTTCCCTGGATAAATACGGTCATGCGTGATATGCTCTTTACCATGGAAGAACAGCAGGCGGTTATACAATCGCCCCGCGGACAGGTCTTTTTTCTAACCCGGTTCGAGTATTTAAAGCCCGAATACGGCTTTACGGCTTCCGTTTACGGCGTGCAAAAGAGACGCCAATGCAAGCCAACGCAGTATGCGCTGGAGCAAGGCGTCTATCAGGACAAAATTGGATCCAGCGGCTATTGGACAAGCACTGTCCGCGACCCCGAGGGTCATCAGGTGCAATTGGTGGGCTACGACGGCCATCTAAGCTTTGCCGGCTATACCAGGAAAGACGTCGGCCTGCGCATATCCTGCCTCGTTGACCTTCGCCAGATGGAAATCCTGTCGGGAACAGGAATCAAGGATGATCCTTTCCAACTGTCCGTAATGGATGCTGATCAGGCTCCCTGACGGCCTTTACAGGCATTTCCCTTCCCGCCTTCCAAAAGGCCAGAACGATTCCCGCCATCAGGCAAAGTACTGCTATCATGGCAACATACAGATACTGGTTTGGAACAGGCGATTTGTCCAGGGCGAATTCAATAAGAACGCATGATCCCGCTCCTGCGGCCAGCACAAAAAATCCGGCCGCAACAAGCGGTCTCCTTTTCTTTTGGGCCATAGCCCGTACGCCAAAAATAACCGCGACAGTCACAACTAGCCCCATGCTCATCAACTGCGACACCTTCACAAAGCCCCAGCGCAGAAAATCGTCCTCCCGCATGCTTTCCAAAAGCACCTGCGAGGCGCCAAACAGCAGCAGGAACAAAAGCGCGGTATTGCCGGGTTTCTCCGTTTTTCTCTTCAGACACCCGTACACTATGAAGCATATCACCAGGGCCGCTATGCCTTCATAAAAAAACACAGGCATGACCCAATCGCCATATACATTTTGAACAGCAAAGGGAAAGCGCTGCAAGGCTTCCGCCTCCACAAGCCTGCCTATCCCCTGGGTGGTCATGGATTCGGCAAAGCGCGACCCCGCAATCACCAAAGCCGCGCCGGGTGCTATGCAGTCCAACACATCCCCCACTTTTGCTTTGACTGACTTCGAAAAGGCAATCGCGGCCAAAAGGCAGCCCAGCAAGGCGCCGTATAACCCGAACCCGCCCTTCCAAAGGGAGAAGACGAACGACCATTCCTGTTCAAAAAAAACATAGTCCAGGCGTACAAGGCAGTAAAAAAGCCGGGCACCTGTCACTGCCAAAGGAATCGCCCACAAGCCATACCGTAAAGCGGTATCTTTGGGCAAATCGCGCTTCCGCTGGCAAAGTAATGTCAAACCCAGCCCGGCAATAATGGAAAGGCATAGAAAAATACTGTACCCATAGATGGGCGCACCAAAAAACCATCCAACAGGGAGTTGCTCCATCATAAACAATCCCTCCTATTGGGCCGGGATGGCTGTGGCAAAATAAAGGATATCGCCGATGGACCTTGTCTTTCCCGTACTCAAGGCATTGATCTTTTTGTTATCCAGCACCACGGTGGAGGAGCTTCCCCCATCCAGATTGTAGGCGTTCACGCATCCATACTCATATGCCAGTTGGGCAAGCTCCGTCAATATCAGGCCTTGCGAGCCCTTGTTTTCCGGCCCCTCCGTAGCAATACAAACGTAGGAGAGCGGCCCGGTCTGTCCGATACAAATCCGTTGTGTTCTTTTATTGGGCACGGTAGAGTCATTTTCCTCAAAGCTTTCCGCCATCTTGCCGTCCACCACCAAAGCGGGGCCAAAGTTGAAAGTATTGACCATTACCCCCTGAAAAGCTGCCAATGCTTCGCCGGTCGCCTTTGGAATGATATGAAAATCGCCATGATCGTCAATGATCAAAGTGTCAAAGCTGCCGTCAGGCCGGTTCCTGTACAGCTTTCCCTGGCGGACAAGATACCCCTTGTTATGAAAACTGAAAAAATCACCGTTGATGGCAAATACGGCATTGTTTCTTCGGGCAATGGTGGCGCCTGCGTTGGTGGAAGTATGGCCGTATTGCGCGGACATAGCTGTGCGAATCTGGGATGGATCTGCGACTTGGATCCGGATCACCTGTATGGCGGTCTCATAGGCACGGATGGTTTCGATGTGTACCTGAAGGGTGGCATCTTCATACCCCGTACCGTCACTTAAGTAGCAGGCTTTGTTGGGAGCATAGCCCGGGGTGTTGTCAATTGGGAGGGGCACCATTCCCTCTCCATTCAGTTCCATGGCATAGGCATTCACAAGAAGCGCGCCTGACGGCACAGCAAACAAAACCGCGGCCAGCATCAATATCAGCAAAATCACCCTTAGTATGAAAGCGCGCAAACAAATGCCCCCTATTCGCCCAAAATGCCATAAAAAAGAAATACATGGAATACGCTGGATTCCCGTTTGACCAGTATAGCAGTATTCCGATCGGGTTGTCAATCGCTCCCTTTTGTGATGCATGGATTCCGGCCAGCCGCTTCTGTACATCAAAACCCATTCCTGATATAATAAGCGTATGCTATCAAGGAGGAGCGCCTATGGCATCAGCGATTTTGAATCCAGGCAGGGAGGCACGCGTCTTAAGCGGCCATCCCTGGGTGTTCCGCAGCGATATCGCCCGCGTGGAGGGCAGGCATGAGCCCGGCGATGTAGTCAAGGTGGTGTCCAGCCGGGGCAAGGTGATGGGCATGGCCCTCTATAATCCCCAATCCCAAATCGCGCTGCGGATGATGAGCCTTAAGGAGGAGGCTATTGATGCCTCCTTTATTTATGACCGTGTGAAGCGGGCAGTGGACTACAGGGAAAAATTTGCAGATTTGAAGAGCTGCCGGCTAATCTTTGCCGAAAGCGACGGGCTGCCTGCCATGATCGTGGACAGTTTTGGCGATGTGCTGGTGCTGCAATGCCTTTCCCTGGGCATGGAACGCTTCAAGGGGGATGTGGTAAATGCGCTGATGGAGCTTGTACACCCCACGGGCATCTATGAGCGCAACGATGTGCCCGTGCGCACCCTGGAGGGGCTGGAGCAAAAGAAAGGCCTGCTGTACGGCCGCGTGCCTGAACGGGTGGAAATGGTGGAAAACGGCGTCCGCTTCCTGGTGGATGTCATCGATGGGCAAAAGACCGGCTTTTTCCTGGACCAAAAAGAAAACAGGGCGGCTATCGCCCCGTTTGTCAAAAATGCAAGGGTATTGGACTGCTTCACCCATACGGGCAGCTTTGCACTGCACGCGGGCCGCTATGGCGCGAAGGAGGTTCTGGGTGTGGATATATCTGCCCACGCCTGCGCCGTAGCCGAAGAAAACGCCGCCCTCAACAACCTTTTAAGCACCGTCCGCTTTACGGAGGCCAACGTTTTCGACTTTTTGCGCGCCCAATATGATGAGAAAGAGCAATATGATATGGTGATCCTCGACCCGCCCGCCTTTACCAAGACCCGTTCCGCCGTGGAAGGCGCCACCAGGGGATACAAGGAAATCAATTTGCGGGCCATGAAGCTTTTGCGGGATGGCGGATACCTCGTCACCTGCTCCTGCTCCCAGCATATTCTGCCGGGACCCTTCATGGATATCATCAAGGATGCCGCCCGGGATGCGCGGGTACAGCTCAGGCAGATCGAATACCGCACCCAGGGCCGTGACCACCCCATTTTGCCCGCCGCGCCGGAAACCCAGTATTTGAAATGCGGCATCTTTCAGGTATTCGCATAAAAACCCGGGGCTGTCGTGCCGGAGGTTCTCACCGGCACGACAGTTTTTTCCCGCCGGAAGCGGTCGTCTGCCTTATCCATGGACGCTCCTGTCAAGGATCATGGATACGCCGTTTGGAATAACAACATAGCGGCCTCCCGGAATCATGGCTTCCGCCAAGGCCAATGCGGCATCCAGGGAAGGCGCGTAGACCATGTGCATCTTCTCAACCTGCGCCTTGAGCGGAGGCCCGGGCCAGGAGATGTATCCGGGCCTGTTTGGCTACCACGCCTGCAAAGCCTTCTTCCCCTGGCAGAAGCTTGATGCCATGCAACTGATTTACGGCGCGCTGAACTGTACGAAGATGCCAAGCTTGCCCAACTGTATGAGCCGGGCGAGGACAGGATCATCTTCCTGATCCGTTTCGCCCTGGCCCATGGCGGCATCAGCACCATCATCATTGGAACCAAGGATGATGGCCATCTGATTCACAATATCAAAGCTGCCGAAAAGGGGCCGCTTTCCCCGGCCGTTTATGCCCAGGCAAAAAAGCGGCTCGACAGCGTGGGCGTGACCGCAAAGCCTTGGTAAACCGGTCCTCCGCTTTGATGTGTAAGGAGGAAAGCGTTGGGGAAATGTGACTGCCCCCATGGACTTATCACGCCACTTCCAATGCGATCTCCATCATTTGCGTGAGCGCCGTCTGCCGCTGCTGGGCAGTCATGCCTTCACCCGTAAAGGGGTTGTCGGAAATGGTGCACAGGCACAGCGCGTTCTTTCCTGCCCGGGCGGCGTTCAGGTACAGTGCCGCCGCTTCCATCTCCACCGCCAGCACGCCCAGCTTTTGCAGCTTGCCCAGGGGCTCCGATTCATCGTAAAAGGTATCGGAGGAATAGACGGAACCCACCTTCACATCCACCCCGATCTTTTTCCCCGCCTCTACGGCTTTTTGCAAAAGCGTATACGAACAGGCCGGAGCCAGGTTGCCCAAAAAACCAAACTGCGTACCAAAGTTGGAGTTGGTGTAGCAGCTCATGCCTGCCACGATGTCCTGCACCTTCAACGTTTGGGCGATCATTCCTGCCGAACCGATGCGAAGTATGTTTTCCACCTCATAGAAGTTGAACAGCTCATAGGAGTAGATGCCG
>JAEWWY010000370.1 GCA_023458835.1 Bacillota bacterium | reverse complement strand
GGACAGCTTTTGTATAAGCGGCGACAGCAATTGCAGGGCGGCCTGCTCAAAATCCGCCCTTGTCTTTAAGGGATTTGTCTTGACGGGATTGCTCATCCAACCATCCTCCTGGTCATTTCAAAGGCTCGCCATTGCCCCGGCAGCTCCGGCGATGCAAGCGCAACGCGCCACAGGCTTCGGGGCATCCCCGGTCCAAACAAAGCGCAAAGTCCGGTCTGCTCCGAATATTCGCCAAGCATGCCGTTCCTTCTGCTTTTTTGCTATCCCTTCAACCCCGTGGTAGAAATCCCCTCAATAAAGTACCGCTGCAAGAACAAAAAGACAACCGCAACAGGCACCAGTGAGCACAGCGAGGCCGCCATAATGAGATGATAATCGCTGGTGTACTGCTGGATAAAGCGCCGCAGGCCCACCTGTATGGTTTTGTTCGTATCCGTAGCAAGATAGATCAGCGGGCCCATAAAATCGTTCCAGGTGTTCACAAAGGTAAAAATGGCCAGCGTGGCAATGGCGGGCGTGGCCAGCGGCAGGATGATGCGAGCCCAGATGCCGTACTCGTTCAGCCCGTCGATGCGCGCCGCCTCGTTCAACTCGTTGGGGATGCCCAAATAAAACTGGCGCATCAGAAACACGCCAAATGCGGAGAAAGATTGCAGCACGATCAGCGCCCAGGGCGTATCGTAAAGGCCCATGCCCCGCATCATAATAAACTGCGGCAGCATATACACCTGCCAGGGCACGGCAATGGTGCCGATATAGCAAAGAAACAACGCATCCCGCCCCGGAAAGCGTAGCTTGGCAAAGGCGTAAGCAGCGAAGGAGGATGTCAGTATCTGCATAAAGGTGACTGCGACTGCCACAAAAGCGGTGTTTTTGAAATAGACCGTCAGCGGCACCCTTTGCCAGATGAGCACATAGTTTTCCCAATGCCGCACGGCGGGGATCCATTCGATGGGATAGCGGAACACATCCTTGTCCAGTTTCAGGGAGGAGGAAACCATCCACACGAAGGGAAGGAGCGCCAGGCAGGCCAAGCCGGCCAGCACGATGTACAGGATCGTCCTTCCCGCGATATGCAGCAAGGACGGCTGCTTATCTGATATCTTTTTTGCAATGGCTGTCATAGGGATCTCCCTCCTTTACATGTAGTTGACCCATTTTTTCTCGGCACGGAACTGGATAATCGTCACGCACAGCACGATGGCAAAAAGCACCATGGCCACGGCGCTGGCGACGCCATACTTGATCTGGGTAAAACTCAAAGTGTAGATATGGTAGACCAGCATCAGCGTGGCGCGGCCCGGCCCGCCTTCGGTCATGATGGCTACCAGATCGTAAATCTTAAAGCAACTGATCACCATCATAATGGATACGAAGAAGGTGGTGGGGGTGAGCATGGGGAAAGTGACCTTCCAAAACCGCTGCCAGCCGGTAGCGCCATCCACGGTGGCGGCCTCGTACAATTCCCTCGGCACGCCCTGCAGCCCGGCCAGGTACATCACCATGTAGTATCCGGCGCTGCGCCAGACGCTGACTATGATGATGGCCAGAATGGCATGGTCCTTGCTTTGCGTCCAGGATTTGCCGATATTGACGCCGACCAGGGAAAGCGCCTGGTTGATGGGGCCAAACTTCATCAGCAGGTAGCTCCAGCATGTGCAGACGGCTACGACGGAGGCCACATAGGGGAAGAAGAACACCACCCGCAAAAACTTTGCGGTTCTCGCCGCCCGGTTGAGCACCATGGCCAGCGCCAGGGAGCAGGCGATGGTCAGGGGCACGGTAACGGCGGTATACACCACGGTATTCCTAAGCGCAATGCCCAGGTCGGATTTTTCAAAGCTGAAATTCTTAAAGATGGTGGCAAAATTGCCGAATCCCGCCCAGGTGATCTTGTCGACGGAGCCGCCGTTCCAGTTCATAAATGCCAGCGCAATGGAAAACAGGACCGGCACCAGGGTGAAAACCAAAAAGCCCAGGAAATTGGGCGCAAGAAAGGAATAGGCGATCAGCGCGCTTTTCCTTTCCTGCTTTGAAAGCCTGCGTTTTTTGTGAAGGGTAGGTGCGACATTCTGCGCCATGAAGGCATCACTCCTTCGGTCTCACTATGAAAAAGGGGGAGGGACGACTTGCGCCCTCCCCCATATGATATGGTATCACTGCCCCAGAATTTCCGCAACGCGGGTGTTCATGTTTTCAATGCCCTCGTCCACGGTGACGCTGCGGGACATGATGTTGGTGTGCTCCTCATTCAGGATCGTTTGGATCTCGCTGACCCTTTCCACCACGGGCCACTCAATGCTCACGGCGGCGGGGATCAGCGCGGCCTTGCTGACTTCATCCTGGGGGAAGCCGGAAACGGAAGCCAAGGCAGCGGCGATATCCGCGGACACATAGGCCGGACGGGTGCCCAGGGCGGCCATAGCCTTGGCGCCTTCCTGGGAAGCGCGCCAGGAGATGAACTTCCAGGCCAGGTCCTTGTTGGCGGAATTCTTGTTGATGGCGGCGCCTGTGACAGAACCGAAGGAGGAACCGGCGGCTACGCCTTCCAAATGGGGAACAGCGGTGATGCCCCAGTCAAAATCGAAGGTTCCGGCAGCCTTGTCCGCGATCAGGGAACCGACAAGCCAGGAGCCCATAGGGATCATGGCGATGTTGCCCTGCTCAAAAGCGTTCCGGTAATGCAGGCCGGAGGCACGAAGCTCGGTATACTCCATGGCCGCGCCGGCTTCTTCCAAGGCCTGGTTCAGGTCATAGAAGTACTTCAGATCGCTGTATTCGCCGTCGGCCAGGGTATTCACCCCGTCGCATACGGCCCAGTTGGCCACGCAGCTCAGCCAGGTGTGGTAGTGGGTGCCGTAGATCTTGTCCACGCCTTCGCCGGAGGTCATTTTCTTGGCCAGTTCGGCGTACTGATCCCAGGTCATGTCGGCGGCGGGATAGGCAACACCGGCCTTGTCGAAGAGCGTCTTGTTGTAGTACAGCACCCAGAAGTCGGAGCGGTAGGGCAGCGCATAGATGGCATCATCGGCCCCGCGGTAATACTTCTCCATGCCCACATAGGGCGCAAGGTCATAGCTGTCGGCGGCGATGTAGCTTTCCAGGCTCTCCACGTAGCCCTGGGCGATCCAGTTTTGCAGGTCGCGCACTTCCTTGACGTCGTACACGTCGGTGGTATCGCCGGCGGCCAGCGCCGTGGCGGTCAGGACGTTATACTCCTGAGAGGCCGTGTCTACATACTGCAGGTCCACATCCGGGAAGGCGGCCTCAAAGGCGGCCTCGGTGGCTTGCAGGTAGGCGGCGGAACCGGCGTTCAGGTCCCAGGTCTTGACGGTCAGAACCTTCTTCTCCTGTGCCAGGGCCATGGTGGGGATGAGGGCCGCCACCATCAAAGCGGCCAGCAGCAGAGCGACAACCTTTTTCATGAAATGTCCTCCTTTTGTTGTGGATATCACCGGGTTTGACAGCAGCCTGAAAGCATTTGGAAGAAAGTTGATGAAAATTGCCATTCCATTATGAAAATTCTTTCATTCATCCCTCTTCCCAAACAGCCATTCAGTCCCTCTCATTATGGCCTAATTATACAATTCGCACCATACAATGTCAACAAGTAATTTCAACTTTGCTATAAACACCGAATCCCCGCACCGCTTATTCGCATATCACGTTGAAATAAATTCTGTAATCGCTTTCATTTTTATTGTCAACTTTACATGTTTCCTGTATAATAAGGCCAGACAGCGTTTGATACGGCTGCAATGGAAAGGAATGCCCTATGACGAACAAGCAGGTCACCATCTATGATATCGCCAGGGAGGCCGGCGTCTCCATCGCCACCGTCTCCCGGGT